>JBAPWU010000619.1:0-11701 GCA_049283855.1 Kineosporiaceae bacterium | reverse complement strand
GTATCTGCGCGAGGGCCTGCTCGGCGAGCATCCTGCGGCGCCGGCTCCGCCGACCGGGGAGGCCGTCAGCGAGCCGAGCCGGGTCAGGATCAGCTACCTCGTCGCCAAGGACGGCGTGCCTGCCGCGGAGGCGGCCCCCCGCGAGGTGCGGGTGCCGGGCGGGGTGACCGTGTTCGACGCGGCGAGCTGGAACGGGATCGCGATCGACTCCACGTGCGGGGGCCATGGCACCTGCCGCAAGTGCAAGGTGCGGGTGGTCGGTGCCGAGGTGCCGGTGGCCCGGCTCGACCCGCGCGCCTTCTCCCCGGACCAGTTGCGCCAGGGGTGGCGCCTGGCCTGCCTGGCCACGGCGCAGCACGACATCACCGTCGAGGTGCCGCCACTGATGACCCGGCCCAAGGCGGCCACGGTCGGGGTGGGCCGCCAGGTGATCCTGCGGCCCGCCGTCCAGAAGCGCTACGTGGAGCTGGACGAACCGAGCCTGGCCGACCAGCGCACCGATCTGCGGCGGCTGCTCGACGCGATCGACGACCTGGAGCCCCGGGCCGACCTGCACGCCGTGCGGAGCCTGCCCAAGGCGTTGCGGGAGAACGACTTCAAGGTGACCGCGGTGGTTGTGGACGAGGTGCTGATCGACGTCGAGGGCGGCGACACCACCGCCGAGCGGTACGGGATCGCCTTCGACCTGGGCACGACCACCGTGGTCGCCACCCTGCTGGACCTGTCCACCGGGACACCGTCCGCAGTGCGCTCGATGCTGAACAAGCAGCAGCCGTTCGGCGGCGACGTGATCAGCCGGATCAGCGCCACGATGCTCGACCCGACCGCGCTCGGGCGACTGCGCGAGGCGGCCCAGTCGACCCTGGCCGAGCTCACCGCGGAGGTGTGCGCCGACGCCGGCGCTCCGCCGTCCAGGGTCTACGAGGTGGCACTGGCGGGGAACGCGACGATGACCCACCTGGTGCTCGGGATCGACCCCGAGCCGCTCGGGGTGGCGCCGTTCGTGATGTCCAGCACGGACTTCCCCGACCTGCTGGCCAGCGATCTGGGGCTGGCGGTGCACCCGCGGGCGCGCGCCTACCTGTTCCCCTCGCTCGGCGCCTACGTCGGCGGGGACATCGTCGCGGGGATGCTGGCCGCCGGGATGGACCGCGACAAGCGGTTGCGGCTGTTCATCGACGTCGGCACCAACTGCGAGATCGTGCTCGGGGACTCCTCGCGGCTGATGTCGACCGCGGCGCCGGCCGGGCCCGCGTTCGAGGGCGCCTCGATCCGGTGCGGCATGCGCGCCGCGGACGGTGCGATCGAGGTCGTGAAGATCAGTGCGGACGGCGTGGCGCTGCAGGTGATCGGCGACGTCGAGCCGTTGGGCCTGTGCGGGTCGGGCCTGGTCGATGCCGTGGCCGAACTGGTGGCGGTCGGGCTGCTCGACTCCTCGGGCCGGCTGCTGGATGCCGCGACGGCGCGGGAGCGGGTCCCCGACCTGGCCGACCGGCTGGTCGAGCTGGAGGGCGGCGAGCGGGTGTTCGTGCTGCACTGGGCCGACGAGTCCGATGGGCCTGACGGGTCCGACGGGCCTGACGGGTCGCTCGGCGTGCGCGACGTCGAGCACTCGGTGTACCTGTCGCAGCGCGATGTGCGTGAGCTGCAGTTCGCCAAGGCGGCGATCGCCACCGGATGGCGCTTGCTGCTGGAGGAGTTCGGCGCCCGGGTCACCGACGTGCAGCAGGTGCTGCTGGCGGGGTCGTTCGGCTCGTACCTGTCCGCGGCGAGCGCGGTACGGATCGGGCTGGTGCCCGAGGTGCCGGTCCTGCGGATCGTCAGCGCCGGGAACGTCGCCGGTGAGGGCGCGAAGATGGCGCTGCTGTCGGTGCGTGAGCGCGAGGGCGCGCGCACCCTGCTGGAGGAGGTGCGCTACGTCGAGCTCTCCGACCGGACCGACTTCAACGACCTGTTCGTCGACCAGCTCGCCTTCCCCGGGTGAGCCGGTAGAGACCGCGGAGGCGGTGGATCCCGGCGCACCCATGGCTGCGGTGGGGGCGGATCGGCTGGCGGTCATCGCCTGCGGAGCCATTGCGCAGCCGGTATCGCGCATCTGCAGGGACCGGGGCTGGCCGGTCGAGGTGCACCCGTTGCCGCCGCTGCTGCACAACCGGCCCGAGCGGATCGCCGCAGCGGTCGAGGAACTGGTCGGCGTCCTGCGGCCGGCGACCCTGGCCACGTCGCGACATCCGCGGATCGCGGTGGCCTACGCGGACTGCGGCACGTACGGGGCGCTGGACGAGGTGTGTTCGCGGCTCGGCCTGGCGCGGTTGCGGGGAGCGCACTGCTACGACGTCTTCGCGGGCCCGGACGCGCTCGCCCGCCTGCTGGCCGAGGACGCGGGGACGTACCTGCTCACCGACTTCCTGGCCGCGTCGTTCCAGCGCAGTGTCGTGGTGGAACTCGGGCTGGATCGGTACCCGGACCTGCGCGAGGACTACTTCGGCCACTACACCCGGGTGGTGTGGCTGGCCCAGCAGCCCACGCCCGAACTGCGTCAGGCGGCGCAGGAGGCAGCCAGGCTGATCGGCCTACCCCTGCAGGTGCTCATCACCGGCGAGTCGGGCCTGGAGACCGAGCTCGCACGGTTCATCCGACCCGATTCCTGAGGGATTGGTCCCACTCTCAGGGCACGC
Organism: Kineosporiaceae bacterium; assembly: GCA_049283855.1. Lineage (GTDB taxonomy): Bacteria > Actinomycetota > Actinomycetes > Actinomycetales > Kineosporiaceae > JADJPO01. The sequence goes on along the minus strand of JBAPWU010000619.1, from coordinate 9,023 downwards.
TCATCGGGCCGGACGCTCGGGGCGGCGGATCACTCCGCCGCCCCGAACTTTGCGTCGTTGGACTGGATGTCAGGAGCTACTGGGATACTCACCTCCATCGCTTTCGGTGATATCTCGCCTACTTAGAGTCCGCCTTCGGCCGCCCCTCGTCAATGGGCTTCACTCGCAAGATGTAGCACCACCGCTGTCCGATCAATCACGTCCCGCTCGGGCCGGGCGGGTTGGTCGCCGATGTCACAGAACCCGTCGGATCACCACCCTGGGCGGCGTAACTCCCGCGGCAGGCGCGTGCCGCCGTCCCCGATCGTGGCATTGACCTGCACCTGGGTCAGGAACAGCGCACCGTGCAGATCGGCGCGCCTCAGGTCGGCCCCACGCAGGTCGGCTCCGAGAAGATCGGCCGAACGCAGATCGGCCCCGCGCAGGTTCGCCCCGATCAGGCGGGCTCCCCGCAGGCAGGCCCCTGACAGGTCCCGTCCCGACAGGTCCCGCCCCGACAGGTCGGCCTCGATCAGATCGGCCCCGCCGTGGTCGGGCCCACTGGATCCCGACCCCCGGCGGACCAGCTCGCTCACCGCCCGCAGGATCGGGCCCACCTCGCTGCGCCAGGCCGCCACGTCGATGGACACCACCGTGTCGCGATCCGCCCGCGTGAGCGCCTCAATCCGTTGCCGGACCACCGCGATCGCCTCATGTAAGGACCGCGCCTGCACCCGCGAGGAGGCGTCGGACAGGTACCAGAGCATCTCGTGCAGCTGGCGCATCACCGGGAACGCGGTGAACATCGCGGAGGCGAGCCGTTCGCCGTCCCGCCAGGACTCCCCCGCGAACGTGACCTGACAGACCTGCTGACCCGCGCCGAAACAGTCGTAGACGGTGCACCCGGCGTAGCCGCGCTCGCGCAACCACGGGTGGATCTCGCAGCGTGAGTCGGCCCCCAGATGGCGGCACGGGGTACCGGCCGGTTTGGTGACGGCGAAGTCGGTCGAGGCCACGAACGCCGGCGCGACACAGCACAACCCGATGCAGCGTGCGCAGTCGGCACGCAGCCGGTCGCGGTCCTCGCCCATGCCCGGAGACTACGGCTCCAGGCGCCGGTGATAGCGCACGTGGCGCACGTCCACGCCGCCGGGCTGCTCCTCCCGGCGCGCGCCGTCCGGCATCCAGCCGCAACGCTCGTAGAAGCCTTGTGCGCCCTCATTCCCGGCGATCCCCCAGAGCCGGAAGGTGCCGAATCCACGTTCGCGCGGGTCCTCTGCCGCGGCGCCGGTAGGCCGCCTGCCAGGTGGTCACCTACCTGTGGGCGATCGCCTCGGCGTCCTCGGACAGGGCCGCACGTACCGCCATCGGGTCAGTCCCGCCCGCCGCACCGTTGCCGGGGTTCAACTCCAGACGCGGAGGTTGTCGAACTCGGCTTCACCCGTGACGCGTGCGGTCCCGTCCGTGCCTAGCCACAAGCCGACACCGCCGGTGGCCAGCGGCGCGGCCCGGTCGACGTACTCGGCGACCAGGTGGCCGTTCACCGACAGCGCAAGACGCACTGCTGTGGCGCCGTACTCGCTCGTGCACTCAGCGTGCAGCCGGTTCACAGCGGTCGGGTCGACGAGGTGAGCGACTCGCTTCAACGGCTGGTACTCCTTCTCGGAGGAGCTCTTCGCGATCTCGGCGTATTGGTTCGACAGCGTCAGGAAGTACCCGTAGCCGGTGTCCTTGTTCGCCCGGCACATGACGCCGTACTACATCTGCCGCTCCGATGACGAGAGCCGTCGCCCGTCGACCTCGATCCGGACGTCTGAGGGGGCGACAGGATAGACCCCCGCCGCCGCCTCGGGGAAGGCTCCGGCGGCGGCGCCACCGGCCGACGGAGCCACGGTGACGCGGTAGGCACCGTCGGTGATGCGGCCTGTGCTGGGGGAGGTGCCGCTGACCATCCATCCATTGGCGTTGTCGGTGAAGTCGTCCTGGACGCGGACCGCGGCAGCCGCCGTCGGGGTGATCGCCTGCATGCTCGTTGAGGGCGCGGAGGTCGGGCTCGGCGCAGACGCGGTGCTCGTGGGCGGCGTCGACACGGTCGTGGTCCGAGGGGTCCTGGTGGCGGAGACGATCACCGCGACGATCAGGGCTGTCGCAAGGGCGGCCGCGACACCAGCAGTCACTGTTGCCTGCCGTTGCAGGGGTCTGCGCCCCCCCACCCGCTGCTCCGCCCGGTCGACGGGGGTCGGGCTCGCATCCGCCTGGATCTGTCCGTGAACGGTGGTGCCGGCAGTGCCGTTCCCCCGGGCAGCCTGCACCTCGGCGAGGGTCCGATCCAGGACCGTGAGAAGCCGGCCGGTGTCGAAGCTGAATCGGCTCGGGCTGAGCTCCAGCGCCTGCCGGCGCACCAGCGGGACCAGGCTCTGCGGCAGTTCCTCGGTTCGGGGCATCCGCGCGCCTTCGACCAGGATCGGCACGACGCGGACGTCGCGGGTCAAGGCGGCCTCGATCTCCCGGCGGACGAAGTCATCGGGCTGGTCCAGGCGACGGGCTCCCTGTTCGTCAGTGATCGTCAGCCAGCGGTCACCGATCAACGCGAGAAGAACGTCGCAGGAGCCAACCGCGGTTGTGATCACCTTCACGAAGTCGTCGCCCATCTCGATCGAGTCGACGTCCTTGAACACCTGATCTTCCCCGAAATGCTCGGCAAGCCGGTCATATAGCCAGCCGGCCGCATACGCGGTCTCCTCGCGCCGATAGCTGATGAAGACCCGGCCGGACGTCGAGAGGACGGACTGCGCCATGATCTCGACCTCGCGATCTCCGAAGGCAGGCTAAGACCCGCCACACTGGGGCTGCGCGTAGCGGCTATCTCCCCGCGGAACCCGTCTCCTCTGTGTCCAAAGAGCGCACCTGTGCCCGTGCTGATACGTCGCCCCGGGCCCAGACTCGCCCTCGCCGAGATACGCATCCAGGTGAACGAGATACGCATCCAGGTGAACAGGTCAGCGCAGGTGCTAGGCGAGGTCGGCGAGCAGTCGCTGCCGCCAGGCCTCGGTCTCGGCGACCTGGTTGAAGGTGAAGATGTGCAGCCCCGTGACCGCGTACTTCTCCTCGCCCACCTCGCGTGCCACCGAGGCGATCAGGCGCTCCGGGGCATAGCCGGGGGTGGCCAGCCGGGCGAACCAGGAGACGTGCTTGGTCAGGAAGCGGGTCGATTCCCCGACGCCCACCTTGCTGGCCATGGTCAGCAGTTTGGTCTTGTCCACCGGCCCGGCCACACCTACCTTGATCGGCAGTTCGACCCCACGCCGGCGCACCCGCTTCACCCAGGCCGAGATCATCTTCGGGTCGAAGCAGAGGTTGCTGATGATGGCGTCCGCGTGAGACCGCTTGTCCCACATGGCCTGCACCGTGACGTCGTCGTCGATCGTGGGGTGGCTCTCGGGGTACCCGGTGATCTCGACCTCGCGGATGGGGTTCCCGAGCCGCTCAAGCGCCTGCAGCGCCGGCAACGACGCGTCCCAGGTCCCCGCCGGGGGGTCTGCGTCCCCGGCCGGGACGAAGATCTCATCGATCCCCGCCGCCTTCAGACGCGCGACCACCTCGGCCAGGTGCTGTTCGTCGCGCAGCAGTCGCGCGGCCACGTGCGGCACCACGCGGTAGCCGTGCTTGGCGAACCGCTCGGCCAGGTCGAGGGTCGGTTCGAGCCCCTTCACCGGCGAGGCGGTGACCGTCATTGTCACCTCGATCGGGACTGCCGCGATCACCTTCTCCTCGATCGAGGCGGTCGGGATCACCTCGTACCGCACCGCGGTCAGCAGCCGCCGCTGGGCCTGCCTGTTGCCGCCGGGCAGCACCCGCCTCACGAGTGATCCCGACCGGACGGCGTGTGCCGGTAGAATGGAATCCGTTCCGGGGCAAGGGTTTCCGCCCCGAGAATCAGGTCTGCTGCCTTTTCCGCCAACATCATCACCGGCGCGTAGATGTTGCCGTTGGTCACATACGGCATCACCGAGGCATCGACCACCCGCAACCCCTCGACCTCGTGCACACCCATCGTCAACGGGTCGACCACCGCGTCCTCGCCGATCCCCATCTTCGCCGTGCAGGACGGATGCAGCGCGGTCTCGGCATCGTGGCCGACCCAGTCCAGGATCTGAGCGTCGGTCTCCACCGCGGGCCCGGGCGAGATCTCCCCGCCGTTGAACGGCGCGAACGCGGGCTGACGCATGATCTGCCGGGTCACCCGCACGGTCTCGACCCACTCCCGCCGGTCCTGATCGGTGGAGAGGTAGTTGAACCGCAGTTCGGGCTTGACCGAGGCGTCAGCGCTGCGGATCCGCACGGTACCCCGGGCGTCGGAGTACATCGGCCCCACGTGCACCTGGTACCCGTGCCCCCCGGGCGGGGAGGACCCGTCGTAGCGGATCGCGATCGGCAGGAAGTGGAACATCAGGTTCGGGTAGGCGACGTCGTCGTTGCTGCGCACGAACCCGCCACCCTCGAAGTGATTGGTCGCGCCCGGCCCGGTGCGCCCGAACAGCCACTGCGCGCCCACGATCGGCTTGTACCGGTGCTTGAGGTACGGCTGCATCGAGACCGGCTGCTTCGAGGTGTGCTGGATGTAGACCTCGAGGTGGTCCTGCAGGTTCTCGCCCACTCCGGGCCGGTGCGCGACCACGTCGATCCCGAGCGCCCGCAACCGGTCAGCGTCGCCGACCCCGGAGAGTTGGAGCAGTTGAGGGGTGTTGATCGCCCCGCCGCACAGGATCAGCTCGCCGGCATCAATCCGCTCCACCCCCCGGCGGAGCAGCCCGAGCGGGCCTGCGCTGACCAGTTCGACCCCGGTCACCCGCCGTCCGCTGAACAGCACCCGGGTCACGTAGGCGTTGGTCCGCACGGTGAGGTTCGGCCGGTCCTCGACCGGGTGCAGGTAGGCCTTGGACGCCGACAGGCGCCGTCCGCGGTACACGTTGCGGTCGAAGGGGGCGAACCCCTCCTGCTGGTAGCCGTTGACGTCGTCGGTGAGCGGGAACCCGGCCTGCTGGGCGGCAGCGAAGAAGGCCCCGAACAGCGGGCTGCGGGCCGGGCCGCGCTCGAGCGCCAGCGGCCCCGAATGGCCGCGCCACGGATCGCCGGGTGCGGCGGCGAGGCAGTTCTCCATCCGCTTGAAGTAGGGCAGGCAGTGCGCGAAGTCCCAGCTCTCCATGCCGGGGTCGGCGGCCCACCGCTCGAAGTCCATCGGGTTGCCCCGCTGGAAGATCATCCCGTTGATGCTGCTCGACCCGCCGAGCAGCTTGCCGCGGGCGTGGTAGATCCGCCGGCCGTGCATGTGCGGCTCGGGCTCGGAGGTGTACTTCCAGTCGTAGAACCGACTGCCGATCGGGTACGTCAGCGCGGCAGGCATCTGGATGAACACGTCGAAGGGATAGTCGCGCCGGCCGGCCTCGAGGACCAGGACGCGGCGCGTGCCGTCCGCACTCAACCGGTTCGCCAGAGCCGATCCCGCAGACCCGCCACCGACGATGACGCAGTCGAACCGCTCCCCTGCCATGGCCACCTCGCCGTCCGCCTCGCTCGCCGGAATGGTAGCGACATGCGGAACACGTTGCATATAGGGCAACGCTCATCCGCCCATCGGTCGGCCGCAGGGCGACGCGACCCGCCGCGGAGGTCAGACCGTGCGCGAAGCCGCCCGACACCGGCACAGTAGGACTCTCGGGTAGCGCAGAGGAGGACGGCATGAGTGCGCGGCGGCAGCCGGGCCCGGCCAAGCCCCGCCGGTTCAGTGCCGGCATCGTGCTCTTCCGACGCACCGGCGGCCCGCAGGGGGAGGGCCAGGCCCAGATCCTGCTGGGCCACATGGGTGGCCCGCTCTGGCGCCGGCGCGACGTCGGCGCCTGGAGCATCCCGAAGGGGGGCTACGAGCCGGACGAGGATCCCTTCGAGGCCGCCCGGCGGGAGTATGTGGAAGAGGTCGGTCTGCCGCTGCCCGAGGGCCCGTTCCTGCCGCTGGGCGATGTGGTGCAGGCCAACAACAAGCTGGTCAGCGCCTGGGCCGTCGAGGGCGACCTCGATCCCGCCGACGCCGTGAGCAACAGGTTCGAGCTGGAGTGGCCCCCACGGTCGGGCCGTCTGCAGACCTTCCCCGAGTTCGACCGGGTCGACTGGTTCGACCTGGACGACGCCCGGGCCCGGATCGTGGCCGCCCAGGCGGTGTTCGTGGATCGGCTCCGCGAACACCTCGCCTGAGCGCTCCTGATCGGGCCTACTTCAGCCAGGCGCGCACCGACCCCTGGGACGCCGCGGCCCACGCCGCGGTGAAGGCCTGCTCCGTGCTGTCACCGCGCGCCTGCTCGAGCGCGTGCAGCCGCCCGTACGTGAACGTGCTCTCCCCAGCCGCCTCGGCCTCCTCAGCGATCGCCAGCAGCACGCCCCGCGCCACCACCGAGTCCTGGTGGTCGCCGAGCGACTCCTGGATCTGCGCCATCACCTCTGAGTACCGCTTGGCCGGAGCGCCGAACGAGGACTCGAGTGCCTCACCGGCGTACCGGGCACGCTTGGCCGACTTGCGGATCTCGTGCAGCACCAGATCCCGCTCGTGCTGTGCGGGCGCCTGCGCCCCGCCCGGCTCCAGGGCGTCGTGCAGCTTCCGGATGCGGGTCCAGGTGCGCCAGGTGAGGGTGAGCAGCTCCTCCACCGGCAGGGCCGCCGCGTGCTCGCCCAGGGGCGGTGCACTCACCAGGGCGTCGAGCGCGTCGAGCAGGGAGTAGTAGCGCGGCGAGGACAACTGGGACACCCCGTGCTTGTGTGCCTCGCGGTAGCGCGTGGCCATCGTGGCGCGGATCCGGTGGGCGACCGGCCCGCGGCGCAGGTCGGCGGGCTCGGCGGCCACCTGGGCGAGCAGATGATCACGAACCACCTCGACGTCGCGGGCGCTGCCCAGCTCGACCCCGAGCCACTGCAGGTCGTCGCGGATCGGCTCGGTCACCGCCGCGTCGAAGAGTGGCCGGAACGTGGCCAGCGCGCTGCGCATCCGGCGCGAGGCGACGCGCATCTGGTGCACGGCGTCGTCGGTGTCCTCCCGCACCAGCGGGTCGTTGGACTGCAGGTGCGCGACCTCAGCGGCGAGATAGGCCAGCACCACCCCGACCGCACTGGCCGGGCCGTACTGGGGGGGCGGGCCCACCCGATGCACCGGCTCCTGCGCCAGGCGGCCCTGCAACGCCTGAGCCAGCTTGGAGACGCTGGGGCTCGGCCGGGCACCCGCCTCGCGCAACCGGTGCGCCAGCGCCAGTAGCAGGGACTTGTCCCCTGCGACCAGCTCGATCTCCAGCTCGTGCCAGGTCGAGGCGTCCCGGACCTCGCCCGCGGCGTCGAAGGAGGCGGCGTCCACGTCGTCGAGCATCACCTGGGCCAGCTCGGTGCCGGCCTCGTCACGCAGGGACCGCACGGTCCGGTTGGTCGACAGCCGCGCGATCGGCACCAGGGCGTGGCCGCGTGCGTGCACCGCCACGGTCCGCTGCAATGCGGCCGGGACCGCCGAGGTCGACCTGCCCAGCGGGTGGTGCAGCTCGTCCCGGTCTCCGCCGGCCAACGGGCGCTTGAGGTGCCAGCCGGCGTCGCTGCCACCCGTACGCCTGCGCAGGACCCAGGTGTGGGTCAGCAGGCGCAGATCCGCCGTGTCGAAGTACGTGGCCTCGAGCTGGTGGACGAGCGGCTCGTCGACCGTGGCCACGCAGGGCAGGTCGCCCAGATCCGGCAGGGCGAAATCCGGGGGAAGCTCGAACTTCTGCTCGATCTCGACGCTGCGCTCCAGTGCATCCTTGCCCGACCGCTTCGCCTTGGGTTTCGCCATGGCATCAGTATCGGGCTTCGCCATGCGAACCTGTCGAGGTGTGCCATGAGAAGAACGCGCGCGATCCGGTCGAGGACCTGCGCCGGATCGCCTTCCTGCTCGAACGCGGCCTGGAGTCCAGCTACCGGGTCAAGGCCTTCCGGACGGCGGCCGCCGCGCTCGCGGCACTCCCGGCGGACGACGTGGCGCTGCTCGCACGTTCCGGCGCCCTGCGCGAGGTCAAGGGGATCGGCGAGCGGACGGCGTCCGTCGTCGAGCAGTCGGTGGACGGCGCCGAGCCGGACTACCTGAGCGAAGTGGCTGCGCGCTGCGGCGGCCGGCTGGCGGACGGCGGGGACGGCCTGCGCGCGGTGCTGCGGGGTGATCTGCACACCCACTCGGACTGGTCCGACGGCGGCTCGCCGATCGGGGAGATGGCTCGAACGGCGCGGGATCTCGGGCATGACTACTCCGCCCTGACCGACCACTCGCCCCGGTTGAAGGTGGCCAACGGGCTCACCGTCGAGCGGCTCGAGCGGCAGCTCGACGTGGTGGCCGAGCTGGCCGAGGAACTGGCCCCGTTCCGGCTGCTGACCGGGATCGAGGTCGACATCCTCACCGACGGCCGGCTCGACCAGCAGGACCGGCTGCTGGATCGGCTCGACGTGGTCGTGGCCAGCGTGCACTCGGAGCTGAGGATGCCGGCCGAGGCGATGACCCGCCGCATGATCGCCGCTATCCGTGACCCGCACACCGATGTGCTGGGGCACTGCACCGGCCGGTACGTGGTCGACCGGCACTACGGCCAGACGTCGGTGCGCAGCAACACCCGAAGCGGCAGGGCCCGCCCGCCGTCCGCCTTCGACGCCCCGGCCGTGTTCGCGGCGTGCGCCCAGGCCGGCGTGGCGGTCGAGATCAATGCTCGGCCGGAGCGGCTGGACCCGCCGATGGCACTACTGCGGCAGGCGGTTTCGCAGGGCTGCCTGTTCTCGATCGACACCGACGCGCACGCTCCCGGTCAGCTGGACTGGCAGCTGATCGGCTGCGACCGGGCGATCACGGCAGGGGTGCCGGCCGCCTCGATCGTGAACACCTGGCCGGTCGCCGACCTGTTGGCCTGGACCGCCGACCACAGCCACCGACCCGGCGCCTGACCCGCGCGGGCCGCCCTCAGCGGGGTTCGAGCCGCAGCGGCAGGCCGCCGTGGGGG
>JBAPWU010000618.1:0-4129 GCA_049283855.1 Kineosporiaceae bacterium | reverse complement strand
ACAGGTCCCCGGCCCGGGTCGCCGCGCCCGCGAACACCGTCCGGCCGTAGGCTCGTGGGCGCACCCAGCACGCCCGCACCGGAGGGAATCGCGATGTCGACTGAGCCGATCTTCGAGTACACCGATGTGATGCCTCTGGGCCACCTCGAGACCAGGTATCGGCGGCTCACCGCCGAGGGGGTCCGTACGGTGGAGGCGGCCGGGCGCACCTTCCTGGAGGTCGACCCCGAGGCGCTGCGGCTGCTCACGGAGACCGCCATGCACGACATCGCCCACTACCTGCGCCCGGCGCACCTGGGGCAGCTGGCCAGGATCCTGGACGACCCCGAGGCCTCGGGCAACGACAAGTTCGTCGCCCTCGACCTGCTGCGCAACGCCAACGTCGCGGCCGGCGGGGTGCTTCCCATGTGCCAGGACACCGGCACCGCGATCGTGATGGGCAAGCGCGGCACCCAGGTGCTCACCACCGGCGGGGTCCGCGACGAGGAGGCGATCTCGCGTGGGGTGTTCGACGCCTACACCCGGCTCAACCTGCGCTACTCGCAGATGGCCCCGTTGACCATGTGGGAGGAGCGCAACACCGGTACGAACCTGCCGGCCCAGATCGAGCTGTACGCCGACACCACGGCCGGGGCCGAGAACGCCTACAAGTTCCTGTTCATGGCCAAGGGCGGCGGGTCGGCCAACAAGTCGTTCCTGTTCCAGGAGACCAAGGCGGTGCTCAACCCGGACGGGATGATGCGCTTCCTCGACGAGAAGCTGCGCCTGCTCGGCACCGCGGCCTGCCCGCCCTACCACCTGGCGATCGTGGTCGGCGGAACCAGCGCCGAGTACGCGCTCAAGGCGGCCAAGTACGCCTCCGCCAAGTACCTGGACGGGATGCCGACCGCGGGGTCGTCGTCCGGGGCCGGGTTCCGGGACCTGGAGCTGGAGGCGCAGGTGCTCGAGCTCACCCAGAAGTTCGGGATCGGCGCCCAGTTCGGCGGCAAATACTTCTGCCACGACGTCCGGGTGATCAGGTTGCCGAGGCACGGCGCGTCGTGCCCGGTGGCGATCGCGGTGTCGTGCTCGGCCGACCGGCAGGCTCTGGGCAAGATCACGGCGGACGGGGTGTTCCTGGAGCAGCTGGAGACCGACCCGGCGCGGTTCCTGCCCGAGGTCACCGACGACCACCTCGAGGCCGAGGGGGCGGACGACGTGGTGCGGGTGGACCTGAACCGCCCGATGAGTGAGATCCGCGCCCAGCTGGCGCAGTACCCGGTGAAGACCCGGCTGTCGCTGACCGGGCCGCTGGTGGTCGCCCGCGACATCGCCCACGCCAAGATCAAGGAGCGGCTGGACGCCGGCGAGCCGATGCCGGCCTACCTGCGTGATCACCCGGTCTACTACGCCGGTCCGGCCAAGACCCCGGTCGGCATGGCGTCCGGGTCGTTCGGGCCGACCACGGCGGGCCGGATGGACTCCTACGTCGACGAGTTCCAGGCGGCGGGCGGCTCACTGGTGATGCTGGCCAAGGGCAATCGCTCGGTCGCGGTGACCACGGCCTGCCAGGCCCACGGCGGGTTCTACCTCGGCTCGATCGGCGGCCCCGCCGCGCGGCTGGCCCAGGACTGCATCCGCCACGTCGAGGTGCTCGAGTACGCCGAGCTGGGCATGGAGGCGGTCTGGAAGATCGAGGTCGAGGACTTCCCGGCCTTCATCGTGGTCGACGACAAGGGCAACGACTTCTTCTCCGAGGTCACCAAGCCCACCCTCACCATCACCCGCAAGCCCTAACAGGCCCCGCCCCGCCCCGCCCCGCTGGCCCCTCGTGGGCACGGTGTCACACAGTGCCCGCCCGACGGGCACAACGTCACACCGTGCCCGCGCGGAATGGGCCTGACGCCGCACAGACCCGGCGCAGGCGTCGCTCTGGGTGATCGTCGTAGGCACCGATCACGACCTCGCGAGGGCCGAACGGACGACGTTGATCACCGACGCTCGAGCGCCGCCCGGCCCATGCCGACCCACTGGGAAACGAGGGCTGCCTGCACGCCTCGCCGTCTTGGGCGTGGCATGGGTCGCCGCAGGGGGTTGTGTCATGGTGCCACCGCGTTTCCGTTCCCTCGCCTCGATCGGCATCGCCGCCTCGCTCTGCGCTGCCATGATCGCCGGCGTGGGACCGGCCAACGCTCTACCCACCGCAGGGAGCACCCTGTCCGTGACTCGGGCTGGTGCCGTCCCGGGGGCAACCGTGATCAACGTGGGAGGCGACCGCATGCGCCTCGGCTACGAGAACGGCCGCATCGACGGAGAGACCTCGCCCGCTGCCGGCGCCACCGGCGCTGTCACCGGTCTCTCTGGAGACGAGGAACAACTGGGCAATCATCTGGTCTCGTACTACCTCGTCTCGCACGCCACAGCGCACCAAGTCGTCGCCGCGGGGTGGTACCTCGGCTGGATGGCCCGCGTCGTCGCAGGCAATGGCCAGGCAGGGGCGGTGGTGCCAGGACCGGCCCTCGACACCCCGCTCACCCCTGGAGCGCTCGCCCAGTCCAAGGACGGTTGGTATGTCGCGGACCTGGCCACCGGGGTGGTCGCCAAAGTGGCCGGGTCAACCCTGCGTGTAGTCGCAGGGATCGGAACCCGAGGTGTGCCCGTGCTTGTACCGTCGATTGCGGCGACCAGCACTCCTTTCGACAAGATCACCGGTCTCGCCGTGGACCACCAGGGGAATCTCTACATCGGGGATGGCGGATCGGCATGCATCACACGACTGGACGCCCTCACCGGTGCACTGTCCTTGGTCGCTGGCCAGTGCGGCATGCCCGGCACTCCGGTGGCGGGCCGAGCGACAGCCTCACCGCTCGGCCACTTCGGTGGCATCGCCCTTGACCGCTACGGCGCCCTATACATCGCCGACACGGGCAGCCATTACGTCGAGAAGGTGAACCTGGCCAACGACACCCTGAGCCTGTTCGCCGGGACCGGTGATGCGGGTGACCTCGTCCCCGGGCCGGCGACCAGTTCACCCATCACTCCGCTCGCAGTCGCCGTGAGGTCATCGATGGATGTGTACGTGATCCAAGACAGCGGCGATTCGCTTGCCATGATCGCCAACCATTCATCGGTACCTGGCGAGCCTCTGCTGTACGCGGGTGACCGGGGCCGAGACGGGTGCGTACACATCTTCATCCGTCAGGACGAGGACGGCGGTTCTCCGGTGATGCGGTACGAGTCCAGTCTGGACGGCTCCACGTGGGTGAACAGCCCCTGGCACCCGGACCGTTACGGCCACGGCACCGCCCAGGTCTGTGGGTTGTCGATCGCACTTCCTTACACGATCCTCCTCCGCGCGGTCAACAGCATCGGGACGGGGTCCGAGGGAAGCGTCTTCGTTTCACCGTTGCCGGGGCCGCTGACCCCGCGCCCGCCGCTGAGCCCGCCCACGCCGTCCGAATGGTTCACTGATCCGCTGTCCCCCGCGGCGAGAACACGGCTCGTTGCCATCCCGCGCAGACCGAACGCCTATCGCGGAAAGCCGTTGCGCACCAAGGCCTTGCACCGCGCATACCGCGACCAGATCGCCGTCCCGGTCGCCTCTGTAGGCGGCCGAGCGCTGGCCGCCGGGCAGGCCGTATCGCTCTCCGGTGACACGCCGTTCGGCTACAACTCGGCCAGGATCACGGCCGACGGTCGGGCGCAGATCCGCGCTCTCGCCACCTCGCTGAAGGGCGCCCGCAGCATCGTCTGCGAGGGCTACACCGACCACGGCGGCTCGATCCCCCGGGAGAAGCGCCTGTCCCTCGATCGCGCCCGCGCCGTCTGCGCAGCCCTGACGGCGGACGGCGTCATCGCGGCGGTCACCAGCCTCGGCTACGGCGAGCAGCGCCCAGTGATCATCGGCGGGAAGGCCACCCAGCGCGCCGAGAACCGTCGAGTGGTGGTGCTCGTCCGCCGCTGACAACGGCTCACCTCGTCGCTCCTGGGCCGTCCATCCCCAGGGCCCTCACGCAGCGTCATGATCCGCCAAGCAACTGCGCGGCATCACGCCCATCGCTGGTGGGCACGACGTCACACCGTGCCCACCAGGCGGGCACAGCGTCACATCGTGCCCAGCGAGGGGGAAGGAGGGGGGAGGGGCAGGAGG
>JBAPWU010000617.1:0-4613 GCA_049283855.1 Kineosporiaceae bacterium | reverse complement strand
TCCCGGTCCTGATCACCGGCGACCACGTGGCCACCGCGCGCGCCATCGCTCTGCGCGTGGGCCTGGCCGATGAGTCGGATCTGATCGTCTCCGGAGCCCGGCTGGGGGCCGGGGACGTGCCCGATCCGACCGAGGTCCGCGTCTTCGCCCGGACCACCCCCGAGCAGAAGCTGACCGTGGTGCAGGGCTGGCGGGACGCCGGCCACGTGGTGGCGATGACCGGCGACGGCGTCAATGACGGACCGGCCCTGCACTGCGCCGACATCGGCGTGGCGATGGGGCTGCGCGGCACCGAGGTGGCCCGGCAGGCGGCCGACCTGGTGCTCGCCGACGACGACCTGTCCACCGTGGTGAGCGCTGTCGAGGAGGGACGGCGGGTGTATGCGAACGTCCGCCGGTTCCTGCTCTACGGACTCTCCGGTGGCCTCGCCGAGGTGGCCGTGATGATCGTCGGCCCGTTCCTGGGCCTGGCCCTGCCGCTGTTGCCGGCCCAGATCCTGTGGATCAACCTGATCACCCACGGGATCCCCGGGATCGGCTTCGGCACCGAGCCGGCCGCGCCCGACGTGATGCGCCGACCGCCCCGCGCTCCCAGCGAGAGCGTGCTCGGGGACGGCGTCTGGCAGCGGATCGGGCGCGGGGCGACGGTGATCGCCGCCGGCACGCTCGCCGTGGCCGCCTGGGCCCTTGCCGACGCGCGCCCCTGGCAGAGCATGGCCTTCCTCACCCTTGCCGCCGCGCAGCTGGCCTACGGTCTGGGCATCCGCGCCCGGCCCGGGTCCCTGGCCAACCCGGTGCTGCTGCTCGCGATGGCGGTGGCCCTGGCGGCCCAGTTCGCCGGCCTCTACCTTCCGGTCCTGCGCGACCTGCTCGGCACCGAGCCGCTGTCGGGCAGCGAGGTGGCGCTGGCCTTCCTGGCCGCGCTGCCCGCCTATGGTGTGGCCCGGATCGATCGGCGGCGCGTCGATCGGCGACACGCGGTCTCCCAGGAGGTGGCCCCACGATGAGCGCACACGAGGTGGTGTTCGACCCGCCGATCGACGGGGGGATCGTGGTCGGCCACGACGGGTCGGCGTCCTCCGATCGCGCCCTGGCCTGGGGGGTCCGTGAGGCCACGCTCCACGGCAGCGCCCTGCACGTGGTGCGGGCCTGGTCGCTGATCACCGCCGCGGCGCTGGTGAAGGCCCCGTTCGGGGTGGTCCCCAGCTTCGACGAGTGCGCCGCCGCCGTCCGGCAGGAGACCACCCGGGCCCTGCAGGACACGCTGGCCCAGGCCGGTGACCCGGTGCTCGACGCGCAGGTGCACGTGGTCCACGCCGACCCGGGCGATGCCCTGGTAGCCGCCTCGCGGACCGCGGAGGTGGTCATCGTCGGCCACCGCGGCCACGGCGGACGCCTGGACGCCGTCCTCGGCTCGGTGGCCGAGCACGTGTTGCGGCACGCCACCTCCCCCGTCGCGGTGTTGCGCACCAGGTAGGGCGACACTTCGGCGGTTGTGCACAGATCCCTGCAGAACGGCGCGCCGTGCGTCACACTCGCAGGTGTGACTTTCGCCCCAGAGGTGCGGCCGGTCTGGCTGCTCGACGTCGACGGCGTCCTGAACGCCGCCCGTCCGGGGTGGGACGAGGTACCCGGGCAGGGCAAGGCCTTCGTGGACGGCACCTGCTACCGGCTGCGCTGGGCGCCCCCGCTGACCCGCCGGATCACCGCCCTGCACCACAGCGGCGCCGTCGAGATCCGCTGGGCCACCACGTGGGTCGACCACATCACCCAGGTCGAGCGCCTGCTGCGCCTGCCCAAGCTGCCCACGGCCTTCATCGGCCTGGACCCCGACGAGGTCGACCCGACCGAGCTGAAGGTCTGCGCCGCCCTCGACGTGGTCGAGCTGGAGCGCCGGCCCCTGATCTGGACCGACGACGACGCGATCCCCGGCACTGGGCCCCTGCTCGACCGGCTGCAGGCGGCCGGGGTGCCGGTGCTGCTGCTGGCCCCGGGGTCGCGGATCGGCCTGCAGCCGGAGGATCTCGACGTGATCGACGACTTCCTCACCGAGCTCACCGCGATGGCCAGCTGAGCCCAGCGCTCGGGTGGCGTGGGCGCTCGATCAGGTCGGTCAGGTCGCTCTCAGCGCGCGATGCCGGTGCACCGCGCTGGCGTCGGTGAGCGAGGCGATCTGATCCACCACCACCCGGCGGCGGGCCGCGTCCGAGCCGGCCGCGTGCCAGTCCGCGGCGAACGACGGCTCGAGCCCGGACGGCGCCGCCGCGAGCACGGCGTGGTACAGCTCGGTGAGCACCTCGCGCTGGCGCACGTAGAGCGGCTGCCGAGCGGCCGTGGTCATCACGTACACCGCGGCCACCCCCTTTAGCGCGGTGATCTCGCAGAGCGTCGCCCGGGGCACCACGACGTCGGCCGCGTAGCGGGTCAGCCGGCCCCCGCCGAACGCCTCCCGGGTGGCGCGCTCGACGTCGCGGGCGAACCGGCCGATCAACTGGCTGGTCATGTCCTTGAGCGCGGCCAGGGACCGGCGGCTGCCGTCTACGGTGGGCACCCAGGCGGGCATGGTCCGCAGCCGCTCCAGGGCGGCGGCGACCTCCTCGGGATCGGCGTCGGCCAGGTACCACTGGCGCACCTGCTCGCCGACCCTGGCCACGGCCTCCGGCTCGGCCAGCTCGGCCGGGTCGAGGTGCCCGCCGACGACGGCGTCCTCCACGTCGTGCACGCTGTAGGCGATGTCGTCGGACAGGTCCATCACCTGGGCCTCGACGCAGCGCCGGTGGGTGCCGGCGTCACCGCGCAGCCAGGAGAACACCGCGCCGTCGTCGGCATAGGCCCCGAACTTCGACGTCGGCGTCCGATCGGCGCCGACCGGTCCCTCCCCCCGGGACCAGGGGTACTTGGTGCAGGCGTCCAGGCTGGCCCGGGTCAGGTTCAGCCCGGCGCTGACCCCGCTCACCTCGTCGATCACCTTCGGCTCGAGCCGGGTCAGAACGCGCAGGGTCTGGGCGTTGCCCTCGAACCCGCCGAAACCCTCCGCGAGCCGGTCGAGGGCCAGTTCGCCGTTGTGGCCGAACGGCGGGTGACCCAGGTCGTGGGAGAGGCATGCGGTGTCGACCACGTCGGGGTCACAGCCCAGCGCCAGGCCGAGCTCGCGGCCCACCTGGGCCACCTCCAGGCTGTGGGTGAGCCGGTTGCGCACGAAGTCGTCGGTCTGCGGACCGACCACCTGGGTCTTGGCGGCCAGGCGGCGCAGGGCCGAGGAGTGCACCACGCGGGCCCGGTCGCGGGCGAAGGCACCCCGGCGCGGGTCCTTCGGCTCCTCGCGCACCCAGCGTTCGGCGTCCGCCTCGGCGTAGCCGCTGTTCCCGCCGGACTCAGCCACCGGACTCAGCCACCGGACTCAGCCACCGGACACCGAGAGCTCGGCCTCGCGCACGGTGGCCCGGGCCAGCGGGTCCAGGTCGCGGGAGTCGAGCCAGCCCTCGGGCAGGAACACCCGCCGGGCGGCTCCGGAGCGGCCCCGCGGGCCGTCGGCCGGCCCGCCGGGATGGGGCTGGGAGGCGTCCAGCCCCGACGTCAGCGCGTCGAAGCCGGCCAGGTCCTCGACCAGGGCGAGGCGGGCCCGGACGTCGTGGCCGACCATGTACCCCTTGAGGTACCAGGCGATGTGCTTGCGGATGTCGCGACAGGCCCGCCACTGCGCGTCGTCCGGGTAGTAGGTCGCGTAGTGCTCGGTGAGGAGTTCGATGTGGCGTCGCATGGTGGCCAGCACCGCGCCCAGGGTGGGTTCGGTGCGTTGGGCGCGGCCGGCGAAGGCGGCGGCCAGATCGGCGAACAGCCACGGCCGGCCCAGGCAGCCGCGACCCACCACGACACCGTCGCAGCCGGTCTGCTCGACCATCGCCAGGGCGTCGTCCGCCGACCAGATGTCGCCGTTGCCGAGCACCGGGATGGAGGTGACGGCCTGCTTGAGCCGCGCGATCGCCGTCCAGTCGGCGAACGGGGAGTAGTAGTCGGCGGCCGTGCGGGCGTGCAGGGCCACGGCGGCCACGCCCTCGGCCTCGGCGATCCGGCCGGCCTCGAGGTAGGTGAGGTGGTCGGCGTCGATGCCCATGCGCATCTTCACCGTCACCGGCACCCCGGCCCGGCCGGCGACGCGCACCGCCTGGGCCACGATCGCGGTGAACAGACCGAGCTTCCAGGGCAGGGCGGAGCCGCCGCCCCTACGGGTCACCTTGGGGACCGGGCAGCCGAAGTTGAGGTCGATGTGGTCGGCCCGGCCTTCGTCCAGCAGCAGGTGGACCGCGGCGGCGACGATGCCGGGGTCGACCCCGTAGAGCTGCACGCTGCGAGGATCCTCGTCCGGGTCGTGCGCGATCAGCCGCATCGACTCGTCGTTGCGTTCCAGCAGGGCCCGAGAGGTGACCATCTCGCTGACGAAGACTCCCCGGCCGCCCTCGGCCGCCATCTGCTCGCGGCACAGCCTTCGGTAGGCCTGGTTGGTGATGCCGGCCATCGGAGCCAGCACCACCGGGGTGGGCAGCTCGTGCGGTCCGATCCGAAGGCTCACGGCCGACATTGTGTCAACCAGGACAGCTCGATCAGAACAGCAG
>JBAPWU010000616.1:0-5936 GCA_049283855.1 Kineosporiaceae bacterium | reverse complement strand
TGGCCACCGTGACCTGGGCCAGGCGCAGGCCCGTGGTCCAGGTGGCGGGCAGCACGCTGCGGCCGAGCCGGGCGGCGCGGACGGCGCCCACCCCCACGGCGGCGCCGAGCAGCACCTCGACCGGTTCGGCGAGGAAGAGACCGAAGACCAGCGGGACGGCACCGAAGGACACCTCCCGCACCCGGCCCCGGGCCCGCACCGGGGTGGTCGACCACTCGGTCACCGCGAACAGGGCGGCCAGCAGCCACCACGGCATGGCCAGCAGAGGGTCCAGGCCGGCCGGACGCTCGGCGGCCAGCGCGACGAGCAGCACGAGGCAGGCCAGGGCCGCCACGAGCAGACCGAGCCGTGCGGCCACGGGCAGTCCGCGGGGCGCACCGACAGTCACCCTTTCCCTGTCGGCAGGTCGCGCGCGCGGTGAAGCCGTCGAGGCTACCGGGAGCGCCTGCCCCTGCGGCCGATGGCCTGGTTCAGCCGCAGGGGCAGGTGCCGCAGAGCCGCGGCGGTCGCCCGGTACCGCAGGCTGGGGATGCTCACCGCCCTGCCCCGGGCCACGTCGCGCAGGCAGTCGGCGACCAGCCGGTCCGCGTCCAGCCAGGCCCAGGACGGCGCGGCCTGGCCGCGCAGCCCCATCCGCTGGTGGAACTCGGTCCGCACGAACCCGGGGCACAGGGCCGTCGCCGTCACCCCGGTGCCGGCCAGTTCCCCGGCCAGGGAGGCGGTGAAGGTCGTCGCCCAGGCCTTGGCGGCGGAGTAGGTACCGGTCTGCATGAACCCGGCCACCGACGAGACGGTGATGATCCGGCCGTGGCCTCGGGCGACCATGCCCGGAGCCGCGGCGTGGCTGAGCACGAGCACGGCACGCACGAGGAGATCGAGCATGGACTCCTCGGCGGCCAGGTCACCGCCGACGAACCGCGCGGCGAGCCCGAAGCCGGCGTTGCTGACCAGGACGTCGACCGGCGCGGTGTCGCTGCGCAGCCGGGCGGCGACCCGGTCGAGCTGGGAGCGGTCGGTGAGATCGGCGGGCAGCACCTCCACCACGATGGCGTGCCGGGTGCGCAGGTGGTCGGCCACCGCGGCCAGGCGGGCCTCGTCCCGGGCGACCAGGACCAGGTCGTGGCCGCGCTCGGCCAGGGCCCGGGCGAAGGCATTGCCGATGCCGGCCGTGGCGCCGGTGACCAGTGCGGTGGGCATGACCCCTGTGTACCAGCCCGGTCGGAGCGGGTGAGGAGGGTTGATAGCCTCGCCAGGGTGCGACTGGCCACCTGGAACGTGAACTCCATCCGCAGCCGAGTCGATCGCGTGGTCGACTGGCTGGGCCGCAGCGACATCGACGTGCTGGCCATGCAGGAGACCAAGTGCCGTGACCAGCAGTTCCCGTCGATGCCGTTCGAGGCCGCCGGGTACGAGGTCGCCTACCACGGGCTGAACCAGTGGAACGGGGTCGCGATCGCCTCCCGGGTCGGGATCGAGGACGTCGAGGTCGGCTTCCCGGGCATGCCCGCCTGGGGCGAGCCGGCCGCCGCCGAGGCACGGGCGCTGGCCGCCAGCTGCGCCGGGGTGCGGGTGTGGAGCCTGTACGTCCCGAACGGGCGCACCCTGACCGACCCGCACCTGGCCTACAAGATCGAGTGGCTGGGCCGGCTGCGCGAGGCGGGGCTGGAGTGGCTGGAGAAGGACCCCGAGGCGCAGATCGCCCTGGTCGGGGACTGGAACGTCGCCCCCCAGGACGACGACGTGTGGAACATGAGCGTGTTCGCCGACAGCACCCACGTCAGCCCCGCGGAGCGGGAGGCGTTCCGCGGCGTCGTCGACGCGGGGTTCGCGGACGTCGTCCGCCCGCATGCCCCCGGTCCGGGGGTCTACACCTACTGGGACTACACCCAGCTGCGCTTCCCCCGCAGGGAGGGGATGAGGATCGACTTCGTGCTCGCCTCGCCCGCGCTGGCCGGACGGGTCGGCGGGGCCACGATCGACCGGCAGGAGCGAAAGGGCAAGGGTGCCAGCGACCACGCCCCCGTCGTCGTGGACCTGGCATGACCCGCGCCGTGGCCGCGCTGGCCGCGCTGGCCGTGGCCGGCGTGCTGGCCACGGCTGCCTGCAGCTCCGGTTCGGGAGAGGTGTTCGTGAGCGGCACTCCGTCCGCCACCGCCCGGGCGAGCGGTCCCGCCGCAGGTTCGACCTCCGCCCGGAGCCCGGCCGGGCCGCTGCAGGCCGAGCGGATCGACGTCCGCTACGTCGAGGACGCGCTCCCGGCGCACACGCTCGACCTGTTCCTGCCCGACGGCGGCGCGAAGGCCCCCTACCCGTTGGTGATCTTCATTCACGGCGGCGGCTGGCGCCTCGGCGACAAGTCCGCGCTGAGCGTCGGCTCGGACCTGCAGCTGGAGAAGTACAAGGCCCTGCTGCTCGACAACGGCTACGCCGCGGCGAGCATCAACTACCGGCTCAGCGGCGAGGCCACGTTCCCGGCCAACATCCACGACGTCAAGGCGGCCGTGCGCTACCTGAGGGCCAACGCGGCCGACCTCGGGGTGGACCCGAACCGGTTCGCGGTGGTCGGGGAGTCGGCGGGAGCACACCTGGCCCTGCTGCTGGGGATGAGTTCGGGGGACGCCGCGCTCGAGGGCACCCTGGGCACCACCGGGGTCAGCAGCGCCGTCCAGACCGTGGTCAGCTACTACGGGTTCTCGGACCTGAGGGTGCGCACCCAGCAGCGCGCCGCCCAGGGGTGCGGGGGCAGTGAGAACGGGCAGAACTTCACCAGCGAGGGCGTCATGCTCGGCGCCGAGCCGACCACCGACAAGGGAAGGGCGCTGGCCACCCAGGCCAGCCCGATCACCTACGTCGACCCCGCCGATCCCCCGACGCTGCTGTTCCACGGCACCCAGGACTGCACCGCGCCCACCGCGCAGTCCACGACCATGGAAGCGGCACTGAAGGCCGCCGGCGTGCCGACCGAGCTCCGCCTGATCGACGCCGGGCACGCCCAGGCCGAGTTCTTCGTCAACCCCGACCTGCAGCAGCAGCTCCTCCGCTTCCTGGGCGCCCACCTCCGCGCCCGCTGAGCGACGGTCACCTGCAGCGGATCCGGCCCCGGGATGGGGTCCAGCCATGCCGAACGGCCGCGTCAGGCCGGGCGGGAGCCGTCGATCGACGTGGTGCGCGACGCGCTCACCGTCCGTGCGCAGTCCGGGTGCGACGGCGTCCTCGGCTACGGCGGCGGCAGTGCCCTGGACGTCGCGAAAGCTGTTGCGGCCCTGGGTGGCCCTGGTCGACCCGGACCTGTTGGTCGGCCTGACCCGGCCCACCATCGTCTCCAGCGGGATGGATGCGCTCTCCCAGCTCATCGAGCCGTTCCTGTCGGTGCGGGCCAACCCGTTCACTGACGCCCTGGCCCGAGACGGGATCCGGGGCGAGGCCGCGGACCCAGGAGCGGACCCAGGAGCAGGCGCGGGCTCAGGCGACGGCTGACTCGGCGTCCGGCACCCGTTCCCGGCCCGGCGTGCCAGTCGCCGGCCGCACCGCCCGTGGCGTGACCTTCCAGGTCCGCTCGCGCATCGCCTCCTTGACGTGGGCGGTCCGCGCGATGACGTTCTTGACCTCGGTGTACGCGAGGGTGGTCAGGAGGAGATAGAGCCAGAACCACCGCCCGTGCCGCTTGATCGACGGGTCGGCGTATCGGTAGGCGAACCAGGTCTGGGCGGGGCCCGCGCTCATCGTGAACACCGTGGTGAGGACGAACACCGGGACGAACCAGTCGATCGGGGGCTCACCGCGCATGAACCAGAACGCGAAGAGGGGGGCGACCTGCAGCGAGATCCACGGATAGACCTCGCGCCAGCCCAGCAGGTGCAGGGCGCCCAGCCGGCGCCGCCGGCCGAAGTGGCGCACCATGCCGTTGAGGTGCCTGCTGGAGACCTGTGACCAGCCCTGAGCCCACCGCAGACGCTGGTTCCACAACGCGGAGACGGTGTCCGGTCCGAGCTCGGTGGACACCAGGCCGGGGTCGGAGACGATGCGACCGCCGTTCTGGACGACCCGCAGCGAGGAGTCGATGTCCTCGGTGAGCATGAAGCCGCGCAACCGGGTCTGCTCCAACAGCTCGGCGCGCCAGTAGCCGTTGGACCCACCGAAGATCCCGAAGCCGTGCAGGCGGGCCCGCCCAGGGTGGGAAACGGCGTAGATGACCTCGAACTCGGCGGCCACCAGGCGGGTCAGCCAGTTCTGGGCGCCGTTGCGGACCACGCAGTGGCCCTGGACGACGTCCGCGCCGCCGGCCAGCCAGCGCCAGGCCCGGTGGAACGAGCCCGGCATCGGGTGGTGGTCGGCGTCGAAGAGCCCGACGAACTCGCCGCGCACCCGGGGCAGGGCGGCGTTGACGTTCTGCGCCTTGGACACCGAGCCCTCCACCCGCAGCGGCTCGAAGCGCGGGTCGCGGACCGCGATCGCCCGCAGCCGGCGCTCCACCTCCAGGGGGCGCGGCGTGTTGTAGGCCAGGATCACCTGCAGGTCGGGATAGTCCTGGGCGAGGAACGCCTCGACCGTCTCGACGATGGTCTGCGCCTCGTTCGGCAGGTAGGCGGCGATCACCGCGGTCGCCGTCGGGGGCGCGACGTCCTGGGGTGCGGGCGGCGGCTCCGGACGCCGCATGGCGGCCAGGCACTCGGCCCAGATCAGGATCGCGGTCAGGGCCAGTGCCGCCACCAGCACGAGGTAGACCGTGCCGGTGACATCGATGCCGAAGCCGTCCAGGGCCACGTACGCGCCGAAGGGCATGCCGAGACAGACCAGTTGCTGGGCGGTCACCTGCACGGGGGTGCGGAAGCGTTCGAAGAGCCGCCGGATCCGCCCGTGGTCGCTCGCGCGGGGCGACATGGACGGCTCCCAGCAGGTCGGGTGGAGGTCGAGCTGGTCCGCCTCGTACGTCATGGCGGTCCAGGCGCGATCCTCCAGTCGCTCCCGGTCCAGTCCGGGCTCGATCCGGGCATAGCCGATGAGTGGCGTGACGCGGACCGGCTGCCCGCCGACGCTGAACGTGCCGCCGTGCAGGCGCCGGGAGAGGCGCTCGAGCCGGACCTGGGCCCCCCTGGCCGGCGTCGCCGGGAGCAGCACCACCAGCAGGCCCCGGGAGAAGCCGACGAGGTCCAGCAGACGGCCGTCGGCCTTGATCAGAGCGACGACCTGGGCCAGCAGCTCGTCCCGGGCGCGGGCGCCCAGGCGCGCATGCAGGCCGGGCAGTTCGTCCAGCGCCACGAAGGCGATGGTGCCGGGCCTGCTCCCCCGCGCCACCCGTTCCAGCTCCAGGTCGATCTGGCGGGCCAGGGCAGCCGACGTGAGCGCGCCGGTGACCGGGTCGGTGACCACCTCGGACCGGGGAAGCGGACGTCGGTCCAGGCGGACCCGCAGCCGGGCCACCAGCTCCTCGGACGTCACCCGACCGGCGATGACGTCGTCCGCCCGCCGCCCGAACGCCTCCAGGGTCAGGGCCAGGTCCTTGCGCGGCAGCACCACGACGGCGGGGACGGCAACGCCCTGGGCGTCGGCCCGCAGCGCGTCCAGCACCTCCAGGGCGGACGGGGCGCCGGGTTCCGCCGCGAGCACCACCAGGCTCGGCATGGCCGTCTCCAGCGCCGTCAGGGCCTCCGGCTCGCTGCTCACCTCGATCGGCTCCCAGCCGCCCGCGTCCACGGCGGCGCGGATCCTGGCCCGGCGTGCCGCGTCCGCCCCCACGATCAGGACCGTCTCGCGCCCGGAGTCCAGGACGGGCAGCCCCGGCATCCCCCCGGACGACGGGGCTGCCCTGGTGCTCACTGATGGGCCTTCGACCGGTCAGGCCGCTGCCTTGAGACGCAGGGACCACGGCACCGACCCGACGCTGCCCCGCGGCGCAGGGCAGGTCGCGGCGGTCAGCCCAGGTCGAGCACCTGATC
>JBAPWU010000615.1:0-3339 GCA_049283855.1 Kineosporiaceae bacterium | reverse complement strand
AGGGTGAGGACGGCGAGCACGAGGGCTCCGCGACGACGGGCCGTTGCGCCCAGGGTGTGGCGGTGGCTCAGGGCGAGGGGTGTCTGCACGGCGGTCTCCAGCTCAGCGAAGCAGGTGCACGGGCCCGCACGTCGGATGTCTGCTGATGCGTATCAGAAGGCTACACAGCGTATC
The DNA here is from genome assembly GCA_049283855.1 of Kineosporiaceae bacterium. GTDB lineage: Bacteria > Actinomycetota > Actinomycetes > Actinomycetales > Kineosporiaceae > JADJPO01. Next base: position 3,165 of record JBAPWU010000615.1, on the reverse strand, counting down.
CGGAGGTGACCAGGGTGAGCCAGAGCGGTGCGGCGGGTGCAGGCCCGCACGGTGGATGGCAGACTGCGGTGTCCCGCGAGGCAGAGGTGGCAGACATGAGCGCGACCAGCGAGGCGCCCGCACCGGAACTCGGCGTCTTCATCCGCCCGGACGGCAAGGAGAAGGTCTCCGGTGCCGGCCGTTACACCGCCGACCTCACCCTGACCGGTCAGGCCCACGCCGCGTTCCGGTACGCCGACCACCCGCACGCCCGGATCCTGCGGATCGACACCAGCGCCGCCCGGGTCATGCCCGGGGTGGTCGCCGTGATCACCCACGCCGACGTGCCCGAGATCCGCTACGGCGGCATGGTCAAGGACCGGCTCCTGTTCGCCCGGGACACGGTGCGCTGGGAGGGCGACGTGGTCGCCGCCGTGGCCGCGCGCACGCCCGCGATCGCCCTGGCCGCCGCGGACGCCGTCGTGGTCGAGTACGAGGTGCTCGAGCCGATGCCCGACTTCGTGGCCAACACCGCGCCCGACGCCCCGCTCCTGCACCCGGACTGGGCCTCCTACTCGGCGGACGACGCACTGGGCCGCAGCGGCAACGTGGTCGGCCGCTCCACCATCGTCCGCGGCGACGCGGACGCCGCGATGGCTGGGGCCGACGTCGTGGTCCGCGGCCGCTACCGGGCCGACGCCTCCCAGGGCGCCCCGATCGAGCCGCGCGCCGTCCTGGCGCAGTGGAGCGGCGACAAGGTGACCGTGTGGACCTCGACCCAGGTGCCGTTCGCGGCCCGGGACGGGATCGCGCACACCCTCGGCATCCCGCAGAGCAGCGTGCGGGTGATCGTTCCGCTGCTCGGCGGCGGGTTCGGCTCGAAGTGCGACTTCCACTTCGAGGGCCACGTCGCGGCGCTCGCCCGCGCCGCGCGCCGTCCGGTCAAGCTGGTGTTCAGCCGCCGGGAGGAGTTCCTCGCCCCCGACCATCGCCGCGAGGGCATGCTGATCGAGCTGGAGACCGGCGCCACCCGGGACGGTCACCTGGTGGCCCGGCGCGGTCGGCTGATCCTGGACAAGGGCGCCTACTGCGGCGAGGGCGGGTTCTTCGCCCAGATGGCCGCCATGCACGCGGTCGGGCCCTATGTGATCGACACGGTGGACATCGAGGCGCTGCTGACCTACTCGACCAACCAGCCCTCGGGGTCGGTCCGGGCTCCCACGGCGCCGCAGGTCTGCTGGGCGCTGGAGCAGCACCTGGACGCCCTCGCCGCCGCCCTCGAGCTGGACCCGGCCGAGCTGCGCCGGCGCACCGTGATCGAGGACGGCGACCTCGGCCCCACCGGGCAGGTCTACGAGGCGGTAGGGGTCAAGCAGACCCTCGAGGCGGCGCTGGAGATGATCGGCTACGGGCGTGAGCTCCCCGACGACGAGGCGATCGGCATCGCATGCGGCTGGTGGCCGAGCGTGGCCTCGCCGTCCGGGGCCTACGTCAAGCTCAACGGCGACGGCACCGGCACCATCGTCACCGGCGCCCAGGAGTGCGGCAGCGGGGCCGTGATGGCGTTGCCGATCCTGGCCGCGGGGGAACTGGGCATGCGCCCGGAGGACTTCGCGATCCTCTACCAGGACACCGACGCCGGGCCGTGGGACATGGGCGCGTCGGGGTCGCAGACCACGTTCAACAACGGCCGCGCGGTGGTCGAGGCGGCCCGTGAGGTGCGCGAGCAGCTGCTGGCCCTGGCCGCCGAGCGGCTGGAGATCGACGCGACCGACCTGGAGCTCGTCGACGGCGTGGTGCGGGCGATCGGCTCGCCGGACGTCGCGGTGAGCATCGCCGAGCTGGCCGGCAGCGGGACTCCCCTGCTGGGCAAGGGATCCGGGACGCTGCCGGCCGAGCCCGAGGTGGACGCCTCCTCGTGTGCCGGGCGCCTGGGGCTGGAGTCGTTCCTGGCTCCCCAGCTGATCACCCACGCGGCCCGGGTGAAGGTCGATCGGTACACCGGTGTGGTGCGGGTGATGGAGTTCGCCGCCGCCCACGACTCCGGGGTGATCCTGAACCGGATCGGTGCCGACGGGCAGGTCTACGGCGGGGTGCTGATGGGCATCGGACAGGCCCTGTCGGAGGCCACCTGGTTCGACGACGCCGGTCGGCAGCGCAACCCCGGGCTGCTGGACTACAAGCTGCAGACCGCCAGCGACGGGCCGCCGATCGCGATCCGTTGGATCGAGATCGACACCCCCAACGCCGGCCCGAAGGGCTCGAAGGGCGTCGGGGAGCCGCCGAGCGTGCCGACGCCCGGTGCGATCGCCAATGCCATCGCGAAGGTGATCGGGCGGCCGGTGGACCGGTTGCCGATGACGCCGGAGCGGGTCTGGGCGACGATGGCGGAGGAGACGGAGTGAACACCTACGTCGAGGCACGCGACGTCGCGAGCGCGGTGGCGGCGATGGCCGCCGGGGCGCGGCCGGTGGCCGGCGGCACCGACCTGGTGGTCGGGGCCCGGCACGGCAAAGCACCGCTTCCCGAGGCGCTGGTGGGCATCCATCGGATCGCCGAACTGAGCGCGATCACCGAGACCGAGGACGGCGGGCTGCGGATCGGCGCGTTGGTCACCCACGCGGCGATCCTCGCTTCACCGCTCCTGGCCGCGCGGATGCCCGGGCTGTTGGACGCCTCGGCGATCGTCGGCTCGCACGCCACCCGGGCCAACGGCACCCTGGGCGGCAACGTGATGAACGCCTCGCCCGCCATGGACACCGGGGCGCCGCTGCTCTGCCATGGCGCATATGTCGTGCTCACGGGACGTTCGGGCACGCGCAACGAGGGTCTGCCGGAGTTGTGGACCGGTCCCGGGCAAACGTCGGCCGCCCCCGACGAGCTGCTCGAGGCGGTCGAGATCCCGGCCGTCGATCCAGACTTCGGCGCGGCGTCCAGTGCCTACGTCCGGCTGCAGTACCGCCGGCAGATGGAGATCGCCGTGGTGGGGGCCGGCGCCTGGGTGCAGCTGTCGTCGGACGGCACGCGCGTGCACGGGGCTGCGGTGGCCATCACGTCGCTGGCCCCGGTGATCCACCGGGTGGCCGAGGCGGACGCGGCACTGGCGGGCGCACCCACCACGGGCGAAGGGCTGGACGCCGCAGTGCGGGCTGCGGGAGAGGCGGCGGCGGCGGCGGCCCGGCCGAT
>JBAPWU010000614.1:0-7423 GCA_049283855.1 Kineosporiaceae bacterium | reverse complement strand
TCCGCACCGGCCGGGGGGCACGACCACGCCCGCGCTCCGGGGCGGGCGAACCATCGCGGGTGCGCCGCGACGACGGCGCCGCCGGCTCCGGCTCCGGCTCCGGCCGGGATGTCCTGGGGTGTCATCGCGCAAACCTCCGTGGGGCTCAGGGCGTCGGGCGGGGCCCGGGGAAACCCACTATCGTCCGATGCCGTGGCCCTCGCCCTCGTTGACCGCCCGCTCGGTCACGCCGTGCTGGGCGCCGCCGGCGTCGCTGGGTTCGCCGCACTGCTCGAAGTGGTGCCCCGGGCGCTGAACCTGCCGGGTGATGTGCTGCCCCCACTGTCCCTGATCGTCGACGCGCTCGCCGGCGAGGTGACGCAGCCGGCGTTCTGGCAGGCGGTGCTCGACACCCTGATCCAGTGGGGCCTCGGCCTGGGGATCGCCGTGACGGCCGGCGTCGTCGTCGGCATCGCCATCGGGTCCGTGCCCGTGCTGCGCGCCGCGACCGCCTCCACCATCGAGTTCCTCCGCCCGATCCCGTCGGTGGCCCTGGTGCCGCTCGCGGTGCTGCTCCTGGGCACCCAACTGCGCTCGGCCCTGCTGCTGGTGGTCTATGCCTCGTTCTGGCAGGTCCTGGTCCAGACCCTGTACGGCGTCCAGGACGTCGACCCGGTCGCCGACCAGACGGCGCGGTGCTACGGGCTGGGCCGTCTCGCCCGGGTGCGGCACGTCGTCTGGCCGACCGCCCAGCCGTACGTCGTGACCGGTGTCCGGCTGGCTGCGAGCGTCGCCCTGATCCTGGCGGTGACGGCGGAACTCGTGATCGGCTCTCCCGGCCTCGGCCGGGAGCTCACCGCTGCGCAGAGCGGCGGTGCCACCGCCCTGGTGTACGGGCTGATCCTGGTGACCGGCCTGCTCGGCCTCGGCGTGAACGTGGGCATGCGCGAGCTGGAGCGGCGGCTGCTCGCCTGGCATGTCTCGGTGCGCTCCGAGGCCGCGGCATGAGTGGCGGCCGCACCCTGCTCGCGCGGGCGCTCTACGCCACGGTCCTGCCGATCGTCCTCCTCGCCGTGTGGTGGGGCGCCAGCGCGGGCAGCGAGAGCTTCTACTTCCCACCCCTGAGCACCATTCTGGCGGTGTTCCCCGAGACCTGGCTGGGCGGGGGGAGGGATTCCCGGCTGGTCTCCGACGTGCTGCCCAGCCTGGCGCGGCTGGCCACCGGCTACACCCTGGCCGTCGTGGCCGGTGTCGGCGCCGGCCTGCTGATCGGCCGTTCCCGTTCCCTGAGAGCCGTCGTGGAGCCGGTGCTGGAGATCTTCCGAGCCATCCCGCCACCGGTCATGGTGCCGCTGTTCGTGGCCCTCGCCGGGATCGACGACACCATGAAGATCCTGGTGATCGTCTTCGGCTGCGTCTGGCCGATCCTGCTCAACACCGTGGCCGGGGTGCGGGCGGTCGACCCGGTGATGGCCGACGCCTGCCGGGCCTACGGGGTGCGCGGCCTGGCCAGGGTCCGCGCGCTCGTGCTGCCGGCGGCCAGTCCGCAGATCCTGGCCGGCATGCGGCAGGCGCTCTCCATCGGGATCATCCTCATGGTCATCAGCGAGATGTTCGCCGCCAGCAACGGCCTCGGGTTCACCGTGGTGCAGTTCCAGCGCACCTTCGCCCTGCCGCAGATGTGGACGGGCATCATCGTGCTGGGCCTGCTCGGGGTCACCCTGTCGCTGCTCTTCCGCGCCGGGGAGAACCGTGTGCTGCGCTGGTACCACGGGCTGCGGCAGTCGCAGCGCCGAGCCGGCTGAGCCGCCGGACGACGTCAGCTCGCCCGGGGCGTCGACGCCGCCGAGCCGACCGGGGCCGATCCCGACGATGCCGGGCCGGTGCCGCGTTGGGCCGCCCGGATCTCGGAGTAGACGTGCCGGCGCAACTCGGCGAACCGGCGCAGGGCGCGGGTCTCGAGCTGGTCGCGCAGTTCCGGCAGATCGATCAGGACGTCGTCCTGCACGACGGTCGGCGACGACGACAGGACGATCACCCGCTGGCCCAGGTATACGGCCTCGTCGATGTCGTGCGTGACGAAGAGGGTGGTCACCTGGGTCCGGGCCCAGATGCCGCGGATCAGGTCCTCGAGATCGGCCCGGGTCTGCGCGTCGACGGCGGCGAACGGCTCGTCCATGAGCATCACGTGCGGCTCGTAGGCCAGGGCCCGGGCGATGGCGACCCGCTGCTGCATGCCACCGGAGAGCTGCCAGGGGTAGGCCCTGCGCACGTCGGCCAGCCCGACGGCGTCGAGCGAACGCTCGACCAGGTCGGCCCGCTGCTGCCTGGTCAGGTCCTTGTGCCGCAGCGGCAGTTCGACGTTGTCGGCCACGTCCATCCAGGGGAAGAGCGAGCGCCCGTACTCCTGGAAGACCACGGCCATCCCCGGCGGCGGCCCGCCGACCGGACGGCCCTCCACCAGCACCTCGCCGCCGCTCGGGGCGAGCAGGCCCGACAGGCACTTGAGCAGCGTCGTCTTTCCGCACCCCGACGGGCCCACCACGCAGACCAGCTCACCGGCCCGCACCGAGAACGTCACGTCGCGCAGGGCCTCCACGGTGCGCCCGCGGGCCGCATACACCTGCCGCAGCCCGCGGACCTCGAGCATCGTCGGGCCGGCGCCGGCCGCGCCCGCGTGCGCGGTCGTGTCGGCGCGGTCAGTCACCGAGCAGCCCCGCGACGTCCGGATCCTTGGCGAGGGTCCCATAGCTGTGTGCGGCGGTGCCGACCACCGTCAGCGACCGGCGATCCAGCGCGGTCGGCCAGAGCGGGAGTGACATCGTGGCGGCCACGTCCGGGCTGATCTTCGTGTACGTGGCCAGGACCGCGCGCACCTCGTCGGGGTGGGAGGACGCGTAGGTCATCGACGTGTTGATCGCGGCGACGAAGGCGGCGACCATCGCCGGGTCCTTGTCCTTGGTCTGCCGGCTGGTGAAGTAGTGGGAGATCTGGAGCGTCGGATAGGTCTCGGTGAGGTTGTCGAAGAGGATGCGCCCGCCTGCGGTCAGGATCTGGGTCCGGAACGGCTCGGCCTCCCAGGCGGCGTCGATCGTGCCGGCCTCCAGTTGCGCCGGCATGTCGGGGAACGGCATCTCGACGAAGGTCACCTTGCTCGGGTCGCCTCCCGCCTTGGCGACCGCGGTCTTGATAGTGGTGTCGCCGATGTTGTTCAGCGAGTTGACGGCAACCTTGCGGCCCTCGAGGTCCTTGGCGGACCGCAGCGCGGAGTCCTTCCGCACCAGCACGGCGTTGACGTCGTGCGCCGGGTCGCCCGTGGAGCTGACCCCGGCCGCGATCGACACGAGGGGCAGCCCCTTGTCGCGGGCGGTGAGCAGCGAGACGACGTTGCTGAAGCCGAACTGGTCCTCGCCCGAGAGGACGGCGGGCACCACCGCCGCGCCGCCCTGGGCAGGCTTGGCCGTGACCTCCAGGCCCGCCGCGGCGAAGAACCCCTTCTGGATGCCCAGGTACAGGGGCGCGACGTCCACGATCGGGATCACGCCGACCGACACCTTCGTCACCGCGGCGCTCCGGCTCGCGTCGCCCCCGGCCGGCGCCGGGTCACCGCCGCACGCCGCCAGGGTGAACGCAGCGCCCACGGCCACGGCCAGGGCCACCCGCCGTGACACACCGTGCTCGGTCATCGTGCCTCCCCTCGGCCCGGGCCCCCGTGGCCGGACATCCGGCACAGTAGTGCGGCCGTGGTGCCCGCCGCAGTCGGTCGAGGCGCAGTGGTGACGCAGCCCACGTCGTCGCGGGATCGCTCGTCCTCTCGCCGGAGAGCGGCGGCGGGCACTGCAGTGATGCGCCCGCCACCATGATCACGATGTAGATCACGATGTGTCAGAACTCGAGATTCGGGCCCCGAATGGCCGCTGTCCGCGCATCGTGATCTACATCGTGATCACTCGCGATCGCCCATGCCTGCCGCTCGGCTCGACGACAGCTTCCTCACGGCTCGACGACAGCTTCCTCTCGGCTCGACGACGGCCTTGCAGGTCTCGGATCTCCCCGGTTGCTGGGCGGTCTCACCCGCCACCCGGCTCGTCCAGGTCAACGGCCCCGCTGCCGCGCCGCTCGGTCGCGGGGTCACGACTCTCGGCGGTACAGGGCCTCCAACTCGTCGGCGAAGGCGTCGTACACCACGTTGCGCTTGACCTTCAGCGTGGGGGTGAGTTCCCCGCCCTCCACACTGAAGTCGGTGGCCAGTACCCGGAATCGCTTGATCGATTCGGCCGCCGACACCGCCTTGTTCGCCTCGTCGACGGCGTCCTTGACCGCAGCCATCAGGTCGGCGTCCTCGCGCAGGTCCGCGACGCTGGCCTCTGCCGGCTTCCCCTTCTCCTGCTTCCACTGCCCGAACACCTCGGCGTCGATCGTGATCAGGGCGCCGATGTAGGGCCGGGCGTCCCCGACCACGATGCAGTGGCTGACCAGCCAGTGGGCCCTCAGCCGGTCCTCCAGCACCGAGGGTGCGACGTTCTTGCCGGAGGAGGTGACGATCAGGTCCTTCTTCCGGCCGGTGATGGTGAGGAAGCCGTCGTCGTCGATCTCGCCGATGTCCCCGCTGCGGAACCAGCCCTCGTCGTCGAAGACCGCTCGGGTCGAGGCCTCGTCGTGCCAGTAGCCGCCGAAGACCGGGCCACCCTTGATCAGGACCTCGCCGTCCGCGGCGATCCGCAGGGAACACCCCGGCAGCGGGCGGCCGACGGAGCCGATCCGCTGCGCCCCCGGCAGGTTGAGCGTGACGCCGGCGCAGGTCTCGGTCAGCCCGTAGCCCTCCAGGACGTTCACCCCGATGCCCCGGAAGAAGTGGCCGAGCCGGGCCCCCAGGGGCGCTCCACCGCTGACCGCATAGTCAACCCGGCCGCCCATGGCTGCGCGCAACTTGGTGTACACCAGCCGGTCGAAGATCGCGTGACGGGCTCGCAGCCACAGCCCGGGACCACCGGTGTCGAGCGACCGGCTGTACGCCACGGCGGCTGCGTCGGCGAGAGCAAAGATCCGCGCGTGCCCCTCGGCACTCGCCTTGTGCTGGGCCGTGTTGTAGATCTTCTCGAACACCCGCGGGACCGAGAGCACCGAGTTGGGGCGGAACTCCGCCAGTTGGGGAGGCAGGTTCTTCAGATCGCCGGTGTGCCCGAGGTGAACCCGGCTCGCCACGACTGCAAGCTGGATCATGCGAGCCAGGATGTGGGCCAGCGGGAGGAAGAGCAGGGTCGACTTGGTCTCGTTCAGCACGGCTTCCGGGACCCCGGGTGCGACCGAGACGTTGCCCACCTCGGACAGCAGGTTCGCGTGGGTGATCATGCACCCCTTGGGCCGGCCGGTCGTCCCCGAGGTATAGACGATGGTGGCCAGCGACGCCGCGGTGACCGCCCTGCGGCGGGCCGTCACCTGGTCGGCGGTGATCTCGCGGCCGGCCTCGGTGAGGGTGTCGAGGCCACCCGTCTCGATCGTCCAGACCCCCCGCAGCGCGGCCAGCCGGGGCCGGACCTCCGCCACCGTCGCGGCAAGGCTCTCGGACTCGACGAACACGCCGACGGCTCCCGAGTCGCCCAGTTCCCACTCCACCTGCTCGGCGGAGGACGTCTCGTAGATGGGCACCGACACGCCCCCCGCGGTCCAGATGGCGAAGTCGCAGATCATCCACTCGAACCGGGTCCGGGAGAACAGCCCGACCCGGTCTCCCGGTTCCAGGCCCCAGGCGATCAACCCGGCGGCCACCGCGGCGACCTGATCGGCGCACTCCCGGGAGGTCACCGGGAGCCACGCGCCGTCCACCCGTCGTCCGAACGCCGGGTGATCGGGCCATCGGGCCGCATTGTCGAAGAGGGAATCGGTCATGGTGGAGTCGGGGCTCGGCACGTAGACCGCCGGGACGCCGTATTCGCGCATCGCGGACCTCCGGGACTGGATCGATGGGCGCTGCTTCGAACGTAGCGGCCGGTCCGCCCGGGGACCCCGGGCGGTTCGTCACCGGTCCGGACGGCCCCGGCGGGCGAGCCTCGACGTACGCTGGAGGACCCGGCCCCGATCACCCTTGGAGTCCTCATGCCCTCCCGGCCGCCGGCCCCGCGTGCCGATGGGCGTGCCCGGTCCCAGTGGGTGGACCTGGAGGGTCCGACCCACTACGTCGATCACGGTGGCCCGGCCACGGGGCCTGTGCTGGTGTGCGTTCACGGACTCGGCGGATCGCACCTGAACTGGGCAGCCATCGCCCCCCGGCTGACGCAGACCTGCCGGATGCTGGCGATCGACCTGCCCGGGCACGGTCGCACCCGCGCCCACGGTCGCTCCACCTCCGTCACCGCCGATCAGCGGCTGCTGCACCGCTTCGTCACCGAGGTCGCCGGGTCGCCCGTCGTCCTGGTCGGGAACTCGATGGGGGCGATGGTCTCCATCCTGGCGGCGCACGCCCATCCCGAGACCGTGGCCGGGCTGGTCCTGGTCGATCCGGCGCTGCCGCAGCTTCGCGTCGCGCGGCCGGACCCGCTGGTGGCGGGGAGCTTCCTGGCCTACGCCGCCCCCGGCATCGGGCGGGCGTTCCTGGCCGGACGCCGACACCGCCGCTCGCCGGAGCAGGCGGTGGCGGAGATGCTGCGGCTGTGCTGTGTCGACCCGTCGCGGGTGCCGCCCGACGTCGTGACGGCCTCCGTCGAGCTGGCCCGGGAGCGACGGACCTTCCGTGGGGTCGACTCGGAGTTCCTCACCGCGGCGCGCAGTCTGATGCGCGTGCTCGCTCTGCACTGGAGCTATGAGGCCAAGATGCGCGAGATCCACGTGCCGGTCCTGCTCCTGCAGGGCGAGAAGGACCGGCTGGTGTCGCTCGCCTCGGCCCGGGCCGCCGCCGCGGACAACCCGCTGTGGCGCTTCGAGATCGCCTACGGGGTGGGGCACGTCCCTCAGCTCGAGGTGCCGGACTGGACCGTCGAGGCGATCCTGGACTGGCTCGCCACCGACGGTCGGATCGCCGCCATCGCCTCGGCCGATCGGAGCGGTCAGACCCTGCCCCCTGGCCCGACACCCTGACACAGTGGGGGCGTGGACCGGATGAGCCCCCTCGATGCATGGTTCCTGCACCTCGAACGCGCCTCGCAGCAGCTCCATATCGGATCGGCGCTGATCTTCGAGGGCCCGGCTCCCACCTATGCGGACCTGTGCGGCGTCGTGGCGGCCAGACTGGACGGCGTCCCACGCTATCGACAGCGGTTCCGCCGGGTGCCCCTGGCGCTGGGCCGCCCGGTGTGGGTGGACGACGTGCACTTCCGGGTCGAGCATCATCTGCGGCACGCCGCCCTGCCCGCCCCGGGCAGTGACGCCCAGCTGCGCACGCTCGCCGGCCGGTTGATGTCGCAATCCCTGGATCCGGAACAGCCGTTGTGGGAGACGTGGCTGGTGG
>JBAPWU010000613.1:0-2812 GCA_049283855.1 Kineosporiaceae bacterium | reverse complement strand
TCAATACCGGCGAGGAGGGCGAACTCGTTGTCCACCCGCAAGGGACAGGACCCGCCGCTCGACGGCCTCTTGAGAGGCCCTCCTCGCCGCCACCCCACCACCAGGCTTGTTCAGTGGCGTCCTAGGGCGGCGCAGCGGGACCGCCCCTGTCTCAGGCGACCAGGCCCTGGCGGCGCAGTTCCACCTGCAGGTCGTGCGGATTGGTCGAGGCGGAGACCGCGTCGGCGAGGCTGATCACACCGTCGCGGAGCAGCGCCGTCAGGTGCTGGTCGAAGGTCTGCATGCCGTAGAAGGCGCCGTCGGCGACGAGGGCCTCGATGGTCGGGGTCTTGTCCGGGTCGATGATCGCCTCGGTGATCCGGCCGGTGTTGACGCAGATCTCGGCCGCGACGCACCGGCCCTTGCCGTCGGCCCGCGGCACCAGTCGCTGGCAGATCACCCCGCGCAGCACGCTGGCCAGGGTCAGGCGCAACTGACGCTGGTCGTGCGGGGGGAAGAAGTCGATGATGCGGGTGACCGTCTCCCGGGCGTCCGTGGTGTGCAGGGTCGACATCACGAAGTGCCCCGTCTCCGCGGCGGCCAGTGCGGCCTTGACCGTCTCCTGGTCGCGCATCTCCCCCACCAGGATCACGTCGGGGTCCTGGCGCATCGCGGCACGCATGGCGCGGCCGAAGTCATCGGTGTCCACCGAGATCTCGCGCTGGTTGATCATGGCCAGCTTGTCCTCGTGCAACACCTCGATCGGGTCCTCGATGGTGACCACGTGGACCTCACGATTGCGGTTGATCAGGTCGACCATGCTCGACAGCGTGGTGGTCTTGCCCGATCCGGTCGGACCGGTGACCAGGACCAGGCCGCGCGGCTCGAGCGACAGCGCGCCCACGGCCTCCGGCATGCCGAGCTGCTCCAGCGGGATCGCCCCCACGGCGACCCGCCGGAAGACCAGACCGACCGAGCCCCTGGCCCGGAAGGCGTTCACCCGGAACCGGCCGATCCCGGCGACCGCGTAGGCGAAGTCGGCCTCATGGGAGCGGTCGAACTGCTCCCGCAGGTCGGCGCGCAGGATCTCGTTCACCATCGCCTCGGTGTCCTCCGGCGTGAGTACCGGGGCCTCGAGCCGGCGCAGCCGGCCGTCGATGCGCACCCTCGGCGGCGAGCCGACCTTGCAGTGCAGGTCCGAGCCGAACAGGTCGGACAGCGCACGCAGATAGGGGCCGACCCGCTGCGGCTCGGGCTGTTCGGCGATCTCGCTCACGCGAAGGCCATCGACCGCACGGGTTGCTGCCTTGAGCGTGTGCAACGATGAGGGCCGCCCGCATCACCGTCAGAGTGGAGAGTCAGCCATGTCCCGTCGCGCCCGCCGTCGCCGCGCCCGCAAGGGGAACTCCGCCAACCACGGGCGCCGTCCCAACAGCTGAGCAGGCGCACGCGTCCGGCCGGGCCCGGCCGGACGGCGCGCTCAGGCGTCGAGCTGCAGGCGCACCTCGGTGATCCGGACCATGATCCGGGCACGCAGCGAGTCGGGCGCGACCTCACACACGCAGCTCCGCCGGATCAGGGCCTTGAGCACCTCGTCCAGGTCGTACTGGCTCAGGCACGGGCCGCACTCGTCCAGGTGCTGGCGGATCTTCGCCACGTCGTGCGGAGTCATCTCCCCGTCGAGGTACTCGTAGACCCGGTCGAGGACGTCGCCGCAATCGGTCTCGTGCGGGTTGCCGCAGCTCATACGTCACCGCCCTCGACCGCGGCGGCGACCATGCCGCGCTCACGCGCGTAGTCGGTGAGCAGGTCGCGCAGCTGACGCCGGCCGCGGTGCAGCCGCGACATCACCGTTCCGATCGGCGTTCCCATGATCTCGGCGATCTCCTTGTAGGCGAACCCCTCGACATCGGCCAGGTACACCGCGATCCGGAACTCCTCGGGGATCTGCTGCAGCGCGTCCTTGACATCCGAGTCGGGCAGCCGGTCGAGTGCCTCCGCCTCGGCCGAGCGAAGGCCGGCGGACGTGTGCGACTCGGCCCGGGCCAGCTGCCAGTCCTCGACCTCCTCCGAGGCCGACTGCTGGGGTTCGCGCTGCTTCTTGCGGTAGGTGTTGATGTAGGCGTTGGTCAGGATCCGGTAGAGCCACGCCTTGAGATTGGTTCCCGGCTCGTACTGGTGGAACGACCCGAACGCCTTGGCGAAGGTCTCCTGTACCAGGTCCTCCGCGTCGGCCGGATTGCGCGTCATCCGCAGGGCGGCGGAGTAGAGCTGGTCGAGGTACTGCAGCGCGTCGCGCTCGAAGCGCGCCGCGCGCTCGGTGGTGCTCTCTCCGGCCGGTGCCCGGCCGGCGGGCGCCGCAGAGCGCTGGGAGGTGGTCTTGTCAGTCATCGCGGTCGAGCCTATCGGGCCCCCGCCGAACCCACCCGCCCAGGTGCTGCCGTACGGGGCATCGTCGGCCACTGCCACCAGCACTGCGCTCGCCACCTCACGATCACGATCGGTGCGCCGACCCGTTCGGCACCTCTGCTGCTGGCAACGTGGCCGGTCCCGGCCGCATTCCGGCCAGGTCGTCGAGGAAGGCGCGCACGGCGGCGGCCACGGCCGCCGGGTCCGCCGTCAGCCCGTGGTCGCCGTCCACCGCCACGATCGCGGCGTCCCGAGGTGCGGCGAGGAGGACCTCCTGCGGGGTGCCGAAGGCGTCCCGGCGCCCCTGGACGACCAGCAGGGGCACCCGGGCCTGTGCGAGCTCCTGGGCGCGGCTGCGTTCGGGGCGACCGGGAGGGTGCAGCGGAAAGGCCAGACACACCACCGCCGCGGCATCCAGCGCGGT
>JBAPWU010000612.1:0-4164 GCA_049283855.1 Kineosporiaceae bacterium | reverse complement strand
GCGCCGCACCGACCCGGTCACCGCTTCCGGGCACGCGCACCGGCGCGTCCGCAGCGGCATCGACGGCCGCCCGGAGCACTGCCTCCGGGCTCGGATCCCGCACGAGCCCGAGCCTGAGGAACCGCGTCCCCACGTCCGCCACCAGCCCCGCCACGGTGCGGAAACGGGTCCGCCACAGGGTGCGCAGCGTGCGCAGGACCCGCCACGGCGCCAGCCGGAGCAGGATCAGGTACACGGGCAGGTACACGGGCAGGTACACGGGCAGGTAGACGGGGGGCGGCAAGGGTGCGGTCGTGACCCGGGCCGGGACCGGGAGCACCCTCGGCAGCCGCGGCCCGCGGTGACGGTGCGAGCGCGGCCCCGGTGCCCTACGGGCTAGTGTCGCCGCATGCGCTTCGGACTCTTCGTACCTCAGGGCTGGCGGCTCGACCTGGTCGACATCGCGCCGGCGGATCAGTGGCAGGCGATGCTCGCGATCGCGCGGCTCGCCGACGCCGGCCCGTGGGAGTCGATCTGGGTCTACGACCATTTCCACACCGTGCCGGCCCCGACCCAGGAGGCCACCCACGAGGCGTGGACCCTGATGGCGGCGTTCGCGGCGTCCACCTCGCGGGTGCGGCTCGGCCAGATGTGCACCTGCATGAGCTACCGCAACCCGATGTACCTGGCGAAGGTGGCCGCGACCGTCGATACGATCAGCGGCGGGCGCACCGAGATGGGCATCGGCGCAGGCTGGTACGAGCACGAGTGGCGCGCCTACGGCTACGGCTTCCCCTCGGCCGGTGAGCGGCTGGCGATGCTCGACGAGGGGGTGCAGATCATGCGGTCGGCCTGGGCCGACGGGACCGTCACCTTCGCGGGTACCCACTACCAGGTGGACGGCGCGATCTGCCGCCCGGCGCCGCTGCAGGCCGGGGGCATCCCGCTGTGGATCGCCGGTGGCGGGGAGCGCAAGACGCTGCGGATCGCGGCCCGGTACGCGCAGTACACGAACTTCGACGGGACGCCGGAGACCTTCCGGCGCAAGTCCTCGATCCTGGCCGAGCACTGCCGCGACCTCGGCCGTGACTTCGCGCAGATCGTCCGCTCGGCCAACTACAACGTGATCATCGGCCGGGACGAGTCCGAGGTGCAGGGGCGGCTGGCCGAGATCGAGGAGCGGGCGCGTCCCTACGTGTCGGCCGAGCAGTTGGACTCGACCATGCAGATGCTGAGCAGCGGGCCGCTGGTCGGCACCCCGGAACAGATCGTGGAGACCCTGCAGGGGCTCGAGGCCGACGGCATGACCTACGCGATCACGTACTTCCAGGAGGCCGCGTACGACACCAGCGGGATCGAGCTGTTCGCGACCGAGGTCGTGCCCGCGCTGGGGTGACCTGTCTGTGCGGTCATGCGCCCACCCCTCGCGGGCACGGTGTGACGCTGTGCCCGCCCGATGGGCACTGTGTGACACCGTGCCCCATGGATATGGGCACTGTGTGACGTGGTGCTCAGGGCCTGGGGGTGCTCCGGCCCGTGGGGCTGAGTAGCGTGCCAGGCATGACCGCCTCGGACGACGCCCTCGCGCGCTTCCCGCACTTCGCCCTGACCGACGAGCACGAGGACCTGCGCAAGCACGTCCGCGAGCTGTGCGAGGCGAAGATCGCCCCCGGCGCGGCGCACGCCGACGACGCGGCGGAGTTCCCGCAGGCCTCCTACGACGCACTGCTCGAGATGGACATGCACGCGCCGCACATCCCCGAGGCCTATGGGGGGGCCGGCGCCGACGCCCTGGCCACCTGCATCGTGATCGAGGAGGTGGCCCGGGTCTGTGCGTCGTCCTCGCTGATCCCCGCGGTGAACAAGTTGGGCACCGTGCCGCTGCTGCTCGCCGCCAGCGAGGAGGTCAAGCAGCGCTACCTGCCGCCGGTGGCCCGGGGGGAGGCGATGTTCTCCTACGCGCTCTCGGAGCGGGAGGCCGGCAGCGACACCGCGGGCATGGTCTGCGAGGCCCTGGCCGAGGGCGACGGATGGCGGCTGAACGGGCACAAGGCGTGGATCAGCAACGCCGGGATCAGTCAGTACTACACCGTGCTCGCGGTCACCGATCCGGAGGGGCCGCGCGGCGGCAACGTGAGCTGCTTCGTGGTGGAGGCCGACGACCCCGGGTTCAGCGTCGGCACCAAGGAGCGCAAGCTGGGGATCAAGGGCAGCCCCACCTGCGAGATCCTCTTCGACAACTGCCTGATCCCCGGTGACCGTCTCGTCGGAGAGGTCGGGGAAGGCCTCAAGATCGCGTTGCGGACCCTCGACCACACCCGGGTCACGATCGGGGCCCAAGCCGTGGGGATCGCCCAGGGCGCGATCGACAACGCGGTGACCTACATCAAGGACCGGCGTCAGTTCGGCAAGTCGATCGCCGACTTCCAGGGCATCCAGTTCATGCTCGCCGACATGGCGATGGCACTCGAGGCCGCCCGGCAACTGGTCTATGTCGCCGCCTGCAAGAGCGAGCGCGGCGACCGCGACCTGACCTTCTTCGGGGCGGCCGCCAAGTGCTACGCCTCCGACGTCGCGATGCAGGTGACGACGGACGCCGTCCAGCTGCTCGGCGGGGTCGGCTACACCAAGGACTTCCCGCTGGAGCGGATGATGCGGGACGCCAAGATCACCCAGATCTACGAGGGCACCAACCAGATCCAGCGGCTGGTGATGGCGCGTCAGCTGTTGCGGTGAGGTCGTGCGGACCGGAGTTCCCGCCCGCCTGAACCCTGCGCATGCTCCAACCCTGCTCATGCTCCGCGGGCGAACATGGTCCGGGGTCCGGGTGTCCGATCAGCTGTGCCCGTGCGGCGCCTGAGCGGGTGTGGGGAAGTGTGTGGTCTCGTCGCCGAGGAGCAGCATCCGATACGTGGCCCTCGCGGCGCTCTCCAGGTTGAGCGCGACCCGGTAGGCGTCCTCGACGGTCGCGCCGAGGGTCGAGCAGCCGTGGAAGGCCAGGATCACGCAGTCGCACTCGAGCGCGGCCGTCGCCGCGCAATCGGCCAGCTCGTCGGACCCGTTGGGATGGAAGGGGATCCGCGCCGTCCGGCCGACGTAGGCGATATGGTCCAGGGTGAGCAGGCGCAGGGGCTTGCCGAGCGCGTCGAGCAGCACGGTGTGCTCGGGGTGCAGGTGCACGATGGCGCGGACGTCGGGGCGGGCCCGGTAGGTGCGCTGGTGCAGCTTCCATTCGCTGGACGGCGTCGGGCCGGCGAGCTCGGTGCCGTCCAGGCCCATGATCGCGAACGAGGAGGGGTCGAGCCGGTCGAGGTAGGTGCCGCGCCCGGTGACCGCGAAGGTGGCCGGATCGGCGCCTCGGGCCGACAGGTTCCCGCCGCTGGCGACCACCAGGCCCAGGGACACCGCCTGCCGGCCGACCCGGGCCATCGCCGCGAACGCCGCAGCCCACGTGCTTGTCATAAGCTCACTCATCGGGCCGCGCCCCCTCATCGGGCCCCGCTCCGTCATCGGGCCGCGCCCCCGCCTCGCACCGGATCACCCTGGTGTCGGTGACGATCGCAGTGATCAAGGAGGCCGGGGTGACATCGAACGCCGGGTTGAGCGCGTGCGTCCCCGGCGGGGCCACCGGTACCCCGCGCCAGGCCAGCACCTCCGCGCTGCCACGGTCCTCGATCACGATCGTCCCGCCGTCCGGGGTGGCCAGGTCGATCGTGGATTCGGGCGCGATCACGTAGAACGGGATCGGGGCCGCCTCCGCGGCATGCCGGGCGGCCAGGGCCAGCGCATAGGTGCCGATCTTGTTGGCGGTGTCGCCGTTGGCGGCGATCCGATCGGCGCCGACCAGCACGGCGTCCACCAGGCCGCGCCCGATCACCGAGGCCGCAGCCGCGTCGACGATCAGGTCGAACTCCGCACCCATCCGCTGCAGCTCCCAGGCTGTCAGCCGGGAGCCCTGAAGCAAAGGCCTTGTCTCGCAGGCGATCACCCGGTCCAGGCGGCCGCGCAGGTGGACCTCCTCGACCACCGCGAGCGCCGTGCCACGGTCCACTGCGCAGAGGGCGCCGGTGTTGCAGATGGTCAACAGCCTCAGCCCGTCCTGGGCGAGGCACAGCAGGTCCGCGCCGTGCCGGGCCATGGCCTGCGAGGCCGCGCTCTCGGCGTCCCGCAGGCTCAGGGCGGCGC
>JBAPWU010000611.1:0-1501 GCA_049283855.1 Kineosporiaceae bacterium | reverse complement strand
GCTGCGCACCCTGGAGTGCCCGCTGGCGGACCTGCGCGCGGCCGGGAAGTGCGCCGGGGGCTCGGTGAACGACGCCTATCTGGCGGCGCTGCTCGGCGGGCTGCGGCGCTATCACGAGCACCACGGCGTCGAGATCGAGGAGCTCCCGATCACGGTTCCGGTGTCGCTGCGGCGGGCCGATGACCCGTTGGGCGGCAACCGGTTCGCGGGCGCGATGCTGGCGGCGCCGATCGGCATCGCCGACCCGGCGGAGCGGGTCGCCGCACTGCGCGGCGCCATCCTGTCGCAGCTCAGCGAACCGGCGCTGGACTCGTTCTCGGTGCTGACCCCGGTCGTGAACCGGCTGCCCTCCGCCGTCGGCGCCGCCGTGATCGATTTCGCTGCGCGCACCGACCTGTCCGCGTCGAACGTCGCGGGGCTGACCGAGCGGGTCTACCTGGCCGGGGCCGAGGTGCTGCGGGTCTACCCGTTCGGCCCGCTGCCCGGGGTGGCGATGATGGCGGCGATGCTGTCGCACGTCGGTACCTGCTGCATCGGGCTCACCGTCGACGCCGCCGCCGTGCCCGACGACGACGTGCTGATGACCTGCATGGAGGCTGGTCTGGCCGAGGTGCTGGCGATCGCCGTCCGGTAGCCCTCCGTCGTCGCCACGAAGAGGTGCGGCGGGGGACGTCGCCGGCTGCCGACAGGTCAGCGCTGGTAGACCCGCACGTAGTCGACGTCGTAGCTGGCCGGGAACTCCGTCGCAGAGGTCGGCGACCCCGGCCACCCACCGCCGATGGCCAGGTTGAGCCGGAGGTAGAACGGCTTGTTGAACGCCGAGTCCAGCCACGGTGTGGTCGCCAGGGTGCGGGTGTAAGTCAGCACCCCGTCGATGTACCAGCGGATCTCGCCCGGCTCCCACTCCGTGGCGTAGACGTGGTAGCCGGCAGAGGGCGATCCGTTGGGCACCGTCACGGTGGTGGGCTGCTGTTTGTGGGTGCCCGAGTAGTCGTACCAGATCGTCTGGTGCACCTTGGTGTGCTCCGAGCCCGACCCGTCGCTGCCGATCGCCTCGAGCACATCGAGCTCGCCGGTGCCGCCGGCCGTGGGGCGCAGCCAGAACGCCGGCCACAGGCCCTTGGTCGACCCGGCCGCGGTGGGCAGCTTGGCCCGCACCTCGAACCGGCCGTAGGTCCAGTCCGCCTTGCCCTTGGTGGTCAGGTGCGCCGAGGTGTAGGTGCGCCCGCCGGGGAAGCGCGCGTCCGAGGAGCCGCACTGCACCGGGGTGGACTCCCGGCGAGCCACCAGGTGCAGCACGCCGCCGGAGACGTTGAGGTTCTCCGGCCGGTTCAGCAGGCAGGCGAGTTCCTTGTTGCCGTCGCCGTAGGTCGAGTGGTCCTCGATCCTCCAGCGCGCGGGGTCGACGCTCGACCCCGCGAACTCGTCCGCCCAGACCTGGTGCCAGCCGGACGGCGCCACCGGCTTCGGCGCCGACGAGGCGGGCGGCTCCGTGGTCGGG
>JBAPWU010000610.1:0-19652 GCA_049283855.1 Kineosporiaceae bacterium | reverse complement strand
CGCAGGGCCCCGGTCGCAGCGTCCACCGCGGCCAGGCGCTGCCGGCTCTGCCCGCCGAGGGTGGTGAAGTGGCCGCCCGCGTACAGCGTCGGGCCCACCCGCTCGAGCGTGACCACGGTGGCCGAGGCGTTCGCCGTGAAGCCGGTGACCAGGGCCCCCGTGGTGGCGTTCACCGCCGCGAGCCGCTGGCGGGTGGTGCCGCCGATCGAGGTGAAGGCGCCACCCACGTACACGGTCGATCCGTCGGCGGAGGTCTCCAGGGTGCGGACCTCGCCGTTGGCATTGGGGTTCCAGGGAAGCAGGGCCCCGGTCGCGGCGTCCAGCGCGGCCAGCCCGTTGCGCACCACGGCCTGCCCGCCGGCCGGGCTCCACAGGGCGGTGAAGCTGCCGCCGAGGTAGACCGCGTCGCCGGCCTGGGCGATGGCGTAGACCCGGCCCGAGGTGGGGGTCCAGCTCGCCCGGGGAACCGGGTTGTAGGCGGCCAGGGCCAGTCCCGCGCTCAGCGGCAGCACGAACCCGGCTGCGGCTGCGGCGACCAGCAGGCGCGCCACCCAGCGGCGGACCCGGGTGGGCGGAGCAGACGGAGGCCGGGCGGGCAGTCCGGGCAGGCGCATACGGTCAGTCATCACCGACCCCCTCTCGTCACCGAGAGTAGGCAAGCTCACGCCCCGCCCACGCGGGAACGGTCCTCCCGCCCCCCGATATCACCCCCCCGGACTACCCGCGCCTCAGCAGACGACGATCACGTGCAGGTGGCGGGGGCCGTGCACGCCCTCCACGCGGCTCAGTTCGATGTCGGAGGTGGCCGAGGGCCCCGAGACCCAGGTGAGCGGACCCGCCGCGGCGGTGGCGGCGAGCCGGCCGACCGCCGCCGGCACGTCGTCCACGATCTGCGCGACCAGCACCACGCAGATGTGCGCGTCCGGAACCAGGTGCAGCGCCCGCCGGCCGCACTCGGGACGCCCGTCCAGCACGACGGTCCCGGTCTCGGCGATCCCCACGGCGATGCCGGTGACGACGGCCGGCAACGCCTGGAGCGCATCGATGCCCAGCGGCGCCTCGGGCCGGTCCCGGTGCACGGTGACCCCGGCGGGGAGCCACGCGGCGTCCAGCCCCGAAGGCACCCCCACATCGGTGGCCCCCAGGCCGGTCAGCGCCTGGCCGACGGCTTCGGCAATCCCCTCCGGGGCAACGAGCTCGACCACGGCCCGGTAGTCGGCCACCCGCTCCCGGAAGCGCTCGACCAGGCCGTCGAGCCCGCCGGGGATCGAGCGCGAGGTCAGGTAGTCGCGCGGGATGGCCTCCCCGCCCGGCGCCTCGCCGTGGGGAACATCGGAGCGGGCCGCGCGAATACGCTGCAGCACAGTCTCTTTCGCGTTCACTGCTCGCTCCCCTCGTGCGTGCGGGCCCACCACTGACGGAAGGATTCCTGCGGCGGCGTCGGCACGTCGCGCCCTCGCGACCAGGCGCTGGCCCATCCCGGAAGCGCGATCGGGCCGATCGGCCCCTTCCTGCCCACCACCCGCGAGGCGAGGGAGAGCCCCCGCTCGGCCACCGCCAGCCGCCACGGCCTGCCGAACATCCAGCCGACGCCGCCCATCGCCAACCCCTCCATCCGGGAGGACTTTCCGGCCTCGACCACCTGGCCCCGCAGCTGCACCAGTACCTCGGGGATGTCGATCCGGACCGGGCAGACCTCGAAGCACAGCCCGCACAGCGAGGAGGCGAACGGCAGCGACTTCTCCACCGGCCCGGCCTCCACCCCGTGCAGCAGCGGGTTGAGGATCGCGCCGATCGGCCCCGGGTACACCGACCCGTAGGCCACGCCCCCGACCCGCTCGTACACCGGGCAGGAGTTCAGGCAGGCCGAGCACCGGATGCAGCGCAGTGCCTGCCGGCCGGACGGATCGGCCAGTGCCCGGGTACGTCCGTTGTCGAGCAGCACCACGTGCACGTTCTGCGGCCCGTCACCGGCATGCGCCCCGGTCCACATCGTGGTGTAGGGGTTCATCCGCTCCGCGGTCGAGGAGCGCGGCAGCAGTTGCAGGAACACCTCGAGGTCGCGCCAGGTGGGCAGCACCTTCTCGATCCCGACGACGCTGATCAGGGTCTCGGGCAGGGTCAGGCACATCCGGCCGTTGCCCTCGGACTCCACCACCACGAGGGTCCCGGTCTCGGCGATCATGAAGTTGGCGCCCGAGACGGCCACCTTGGCGGCCATGAACCTGCGCCGCAGGTAGGTGCGGGCCTGCCCGGCCAGGTCGGCCGGTTCGTCGGTCAGATCCGGCTTCACCCCAGGCATGTGGTCCAGGAAGATCTCGCGGATCTCGCCCCGACTGCGATGGATCGCCGGCACCAGGATGTGGCTGGGCAGGTCGTCGGACAGCTGGACGATCAGCTCGGCCAGGTCGGTCTCCAGGGCGGTGATCCCGGCCTCGGCGAGCGCCTCGTTGAGTGCGATCTCGACCGTCACCATCGACTTGACCTTGACGACCTCCGTCTCCCCGGTGGCCTTGATCAGGTCGGTGACGATCCGGTTGGCCTGCGCGGCGTCGCAGGCCCAGTGCACGTGCCCGCCGGCCGCGGTGAACGCCGCCTCGAACTGCTCCAGGTAGCCGTCGAGGTGACGGGCGACCTCGTCCTTGATCCCGGCTCCGGCGCCTCGCAACTCCTCCCAGTCCTCGAGCTCGGCCACCACCCGGGCCCGCTTGTCCCGGATGGTGGTGGTGGCGTGGCGCAGGTTGCGCCGCAACTGGGAGTCGCCGATCGCCGCCCTGGCCCCGACCTGGAACGCCGGCATCCCGACGAAGGCGCGGCTCATCGCCGTCCGCCCTCGGTCGAGGCCAGCACCTCGGCCAGGTGTCTGACCTGGACGCCGCTGCGTTGGCGGGACAGCAATCCGCCGATATGCATCAGGCACGACCGGTCGGCCGCCACGAGTACCTGCGCGCCGGTCTCGCGCACGTGCCGGGCCTTGTCCGAGCCCATCGCCACCGACACGTCGGGGTTCTTCACCGAGAACGTGCCACCGAACCCGCAGCACTCCTGCGACTCCGGCAGGTCCAGCAGGGTCAGCCCGCGGACGGCGCGCAGCAGCCGGTAGGGACGCTCCCCCAGGTGCAGCCCCCGCAGGGAGTGGCAGGTGGAGTGATAGGTGACCCGGTGCGGGAAGTAGGCTCCGACGTCCTCGACCTGCATCACGTCGAGGAGGAACTCGGACAGGTCGTGCACCCGCAGCACCAGGTCGCCGACCCGGCGCACCAGGTCGGCGTCCCCGCTCTCGGCGGCGAGCACCGGGAAGTGATGGCGCACCGTCGCGACGCACGACGAGGACGGCGCCACGACCTGCTCATACCCCTCGAAGGTCTCGACGAACGACCGCATCAGCCCCCTCGCCTGGTCGCGGTAGCCGGTGTTGACGTGCATCTGCCCGCAACACGTCTGCCCCGTCGGGAACGCCACCCTGGCCCCGACCCGCTCCAGCACCTCGACGGTGGCCTGGCCGGTGTGCGGGAACATGGCGTCGTTGAGGCAGGTCACGAAGAGTGCGACCTTCATGGTGGGCTCCTTCGTCGCGCGAGGCGCCGTCAGCCCCGGCCTCCAGGAGAGCACGGGCAGGCCCGTCCGTACATCGCCACAGAGGTGACAAACCGACAGACGGTGGCCCGGCGCCCTACCTGGCCCGGCCGTACACCCGCACGTAGTCGACCACGTAGGCCGCCGGGAACCGCGTGTTCGCGTCGGGGCTCTGCGCCCAGAGCCCGCCCACACTCAGGTTGACCATCAGGTGCATCGGCGAGTCGAACGCGGCGCCGACCCACGGGGCGTTCGCCGGGGTCAGGCTGTAGGTGAGCCGCCCGTCGACGAACCAGCGGATCTGGCCCGGGTCCCACTCGGCGGCGTAGGTGTGGAAGCCGTCGCCCGGCGTCCGACCGCCGCGGAAGACGTACGGGCCACCCTCGGAGGGTGCAGCGGGATCGGTCGAGGAGTGGGCGAAGTGATACACGCGATCGGGCTCGCGCCCCAGGGCCTCCATGATGTCGAGCTCGCCGGAGGCGTTGTCGTTGGGCCACATCCAGAACGCCGGCCACAGGCCATTGGTCGTGCCCCTGGCCATCGGCAGCCTGGCCCGGATCTCGAACCGCCCGTAGGTCCACGACTTCTTGCCCTTGGTGGTGATGAACCCCGACGTGTAGGAGCGGCCGTTCGGGAAGTTCGGGTCGTTCCCGCACCGGATGGGCGTGGACTCGCGCCGGGCGATGATCGACAGCGTCCCCCGGGACAGCGCGAGGTTGGCGTTGCGGTTGACCAGGCAATCGAGCTGGCCGTTGGAGACGCCGTTGGTGGAGTAGTTGAGCGGCGTCCAGGACGTGGCGTCCAGACGGCTCGCGGAGAAGTCGTCACGCCACACCAGCGTGCGGCCGGCGAAGCCGAGCTCGTCCACGTCCAGGAACCCGCCGGGGGCGAGCCGGGCGCCGAGGACGTTCAGGTCCATGCTCGCCCCGGTGGTGCGGGCCACGTAGTTGATCCCGAGCTGCTGCCAGGAGGCACCCACCTGCACGGTGGCGATCCCTTCACCCCGCAGAGTGTTCGAACGCTCCTGGAGCCGGATGCTCACCGTGGTGGGCCGGTCGGCCCGGACCCAGGCGGTGGCCGTGTAGCTGGCACCGGCCACGGTGCGCCGGACCGTGTCCGTCACGTCGTTCAGCACCACCGTGTAGGCCGTGGACGAGCGGTGGGTCAGCCGTGCCGCCCGACCGGTGAGTCCCGTGCCGATGGTGGTGATCGAGCCGAGCGGCGTGCTCTCGGCCCAGCCCGCGGTACCGCTGGAGAAACCCGGGTTGACCAGGGTGTGCAGGGCTGCGGCCTGGGCCGGCACGGCCCCGACGGGCGCCAGTGAGACGGCGGCGGCGCCGACCGTCCCCCAGAACGCAACCCATCGACGGGTCGGTCTGCGCATCAATGATCCCCTTCAGGTTCGGGCTGACGATCAGCCGGTGACATCCCCACCAACCTACGGGGCGTAACTCACCGTGGCAGTGGATTCACGACTTGCGATGGCGTGTCCTACGGATTCCGCAACCAGGTCGCACCTCGACTGACGGATCCGCACAGCGGACCCGTCACCGCCCAGCCTCGACAACACCGCGGCCGGTAGCGTGGTCGGCGTGACGGGGCAGAGGGTCGGGCGGGTGAAGGGGGCGTTCAGCTCGCCGGCCGGGCTGCGCCGGGCGATGAACCTCTGGCCGCCCTACCTGTTCGCCGGCATCCACGTGACCGAGATCACCGGCGACTTCCGGCAAGCGCGGGTGCGGCTGCGCCGCACGATCCTCACGTCCAACTACGTGGGCACCCAGTTCGGCGGCTCGTTGTTCGCGATGACCGACCCGTTCTGGATGCTGATGGTGATGCGCAACCTCGGCCCCGACTACGTGGTGTGGGACAAGGCCGCCGAGATCGAGTTCATCCACCCCGCCCGGACCGCGGTCAACGCGACCTTCCACCTCGACGACGCTGTGCTCGCCGAACTGCGCACCGCCGCGGACGACGGCGAGACGGTGCTGCGGTGGTTCGGCACGGACGTCGTGACGGACGACGGCACGCTCGTCGCGCGCACCCGCAAGCAGCTCCACATCCGCCAGGTCCGTCGGCCCACGGACCTCAGCGGGTGAACAGCTCGGTGAGGCGGCGGCGGAGCACCTTGCCGTTGGCCGAGACCGGCAGCTCGTCCACCACGTACACCGCCTTCGGGCGCTTGTAGCCGGCCAGCACGGTCTCGGCGAACGCGTGCACGTCGCCCGGGGCGACGGCGCCGACGGCCGCGGCGCACACCCGTTGACCCCAGTCGGGATCGGGGACGCCGAAGACGGCCAGTTCGCGCAGGCCCGGCATCCGGGACAACGCCTGCTCGACCTCCACCGGGTAGACGTTGACCCCGCCGGTGATGATCAGATCCTCCCGGCGCGACTCGATCCACAGGTAGCCGTCGTCGTCCAGGTAGCCCAGGTCACCGACCGTGAACCACTCCCCGTCCCATGCCTCCCGGGTGGCAGACTCGTTGCGCCAGTACGTGAACCGCGCGTGGTCGGGCGGCCGGCACCAGATCACGTCGGAGGGGTCCACCCGGATCTCCCGCCCCGGCCGCGCGCGGCCGACGGTGCCCGGCCGGGCCTGCCAGTCGGCGCTGGGACACGCGGTGAACTGCCCTTCGGTGGATCCGTAGAACTCCCAGACCGAACCTGCCGGGAAGAGCTCGATGGCTCGCTCCTTGACCGGGTGCGGGCACGGCGCCCCGGCATGCGCCAGGAGCCGGAACCCGCTGGGGTCCAACGTGATCGAGCCATCGCCGACCGCGTTCAGCAACCGCTGCAACGGTGTGGGGGCGATGAACGTGGTGGTCGCGCCGTCGGCCACCGCCGTCGCGAAGGCCTCGGCCGACCACCGGGGCAGCACCCGCACGGTGCCTCCGGCCAGCAGGGTGCCGAGAGCGAACCGCAGCGGCGCCGAGTGGTACAGCGGCCCGGCGGCGACGTAGGCGTCGTCCGGGCCGAACCGCCACACCTCGCGCTCGTCGGCGACCGCTGCTCGCGCAGCGCCGGGCTCGAGCAGCCCACCGTAGACGCCCTTCGGCCGTCCGGAGGTGCCCGAGGTGTAGTGCATCGGCCGCACCAGCGGAACCTCTGCGAGGCCAACGGGTTTCGCGATCAGCAGCCCGGCCAGGTCGCCGTCGCCGAGGACGACGACCGGGTCGGCGTCGCGGGTCAGCGCATCCCGCTCGTGCAGCAGCAGGTTCGGGTTGAGCACCACCGGGACGACGCCACTCGCCGCCGCGCCCAGCACGCCGACGACGAGATCCTCCGACCCCGTGGCGACGAACACCACCCGGTCCCCCGGCCTCGCGCCCCGGGCGGCCAGCCCGCCGGCGACCCGTGCCGCGCCGTCCCACGCCCGATCAGCGGTCAGCATCGGTCGCGAACCCTGGGCTCATGGGTGAGGTGGGCCGGGGCCGGGTCAGTCCGCGCCGAACTCGAAGGAGGCCTGGTCGACCAGGACGTCGTCGGGCTGGCTGTCGGCGTCGCTGCCGAGCTCGGCGATCTCCTCGGCCCCGCCGGCCTCGATCTCGCCGATCAGCGCGGCGTGCCCACCCAGCTGACCCTGCGCGGCGTACAGCTCGAGCTTGGCCCGGGAGTCGGCGATGTCGAGATTGCGCATGGTCAGCTGGCCGATCCGGTCCAGCGGGCCGAACGCGGCGTCCTCGGTGCGTTCCATCGAGAGCCGGTCCGGGTGGTAGCTCAGCGCCGGCCCGGCGGTCTCGAGCAGCGAGTAGTCGTCGCCGCGGCGCAGCCGCACGGTCACCGAGCCGGTGACGGCCGAGCCCACCCAGCGCTGCAGGCTCTCGCGCAGCATCAACGCCTGCGGGTCGAGCCAGCGCCCCTCGTAGAGGAGCCGGCCCAACCGGCGGCCCTCGGCGTGGTAGTTGGCGATCGTGTCCTCGTTGTGCACGGCGTTCAGCAGCCGCTCGTAGGCGATGAACAGCAGCGCCATCCCCGGCGCCTCGTAGATGCCCCGGCTCTTGGCCTCGATGATCCGGTTCTCGATCTGGTCGGACATGCCCAGCCCGTGCCGGCCGCCGATCACGTTGGCCTCGTGCACCAGGTCGACGTCGGAGCCGAACTGCCGGCCGTTCAGCGCCACCGGCCGGCCCTGCACGAACTCCACCCGCACATCCTCGGTCGCGATCTCGACCGCGGGATCCCAGAACCGCACCCCCATGATCGGCTCGACGATCTCGATCGAGGTGTCCAGGTGCTCCAGCCGCTTGGCCTCGTGAGTGGCGCCCCAGATGTTGGCGTCGGTCGAGTACGCCTTCTCGACGCTGGCCCGGTAGGGCAGGTCGCGCGCGGCCAGCCAGGTGGACATCTCGGTCCGCCCGCCCAGTTCGGTGACGAAATCGGCGTCCAGCCAGGGCTTGTAGATGCGCAGCCCCGGGTTGGCCAGCAGCCCGTAGCGGTAGAACCGCTCGATGTCGTTGCCCTTGAAGGTGGACCCGTCACCCCAGATGTCGACGTCGTCGTCGCGCATCGCCCGCACCAGCAGGGTGCCGGTCACCGCGCGGCCCAGCGGGGTCGTGTTGAAGTACGCCTTGCCGCCCGAGCGGATGTGGAAGGCGCCGCAGGTCAGCG
Source organism: Kineosporiaceae bacterium (assembly GCA_049283855.1). Taxonomy (GTDB): domain Bacteria; phylum Actinomycetota; class Actinomycetes; order Actinomycetales; family Kineosporiaceae; genus JADJPO01. The sequence continues at coordinate 11,469 of JBAPWU010000610.1, read as the reverse complement.
CGGCCAACCCCTCCTCCACCAGGGCCTCGCGACAGTCGACCAGGCGCCCGATCTCGGCACCGTACTGCTTCGCCCGGTCGGGCAACGTGGACATGTCGTCCTCGTCGTACTGACCGAGGTCGGCGCTGTAGGCACACGGAACGGCACCGTGCTCGCGCATCCAGGCGACGGCGACGGAGGTGTCGAGGCCGCCGGAGAAGGCGATGCCGACACGCTCGCCCTTGGGCAGGCTGGTGAGGACTTTGGACACCCGGTCAGCCTACTGGCCACGCCCTCCGGCAGCCTCAACCGCGCGCAACCCGGCTCGCTCGCCTGGCTGGTCCACCGTTGCGCAATTCCCGGCGGAATCCGCGAGACACACCACCGGGAACTGCACAAGAGGGGACGAGGAGCAGGCTCGGTGGAGACATCGCGCCCATCGGGGCCACCACGGCCCCCGACCTGCCCGGGCAGCAGAGAAGCGCGGACGACGCAGCGGCGGCGCCCGGGTAGCCTCGGCAGTCGTGTCCAGGCTGGGTGAGGTGCTCGCGCCACATCGCCTCGGTCACGAGTTCCGCTGGCTGCTCGCGGCCACCTGGACCACCAACCTCGGCGACGGGATCGCCCTGGCCGCCGGACCCCTGCTGATCGCCTCCCAGACCCGTGACCCCCTCCTGGTCGCCATGGCCGGCCTGCTGCAGCAACTTCCGTGGATGCTCGTCGGGCTCTACGCCGGGGTGATCGCCGACCGACTCGACCGACGCAAGATCATGATCGTAGCCAACCTGGCCCGGGTCGCCGTGCTGGCCGTGCTCACCCTGACCATCGTCACCGGCCGGGTCAGCATCGTGCTCACCCTGGCCGCGATGTTCGCCCTCGGCCTGGCCGAGACCTTCGAGGACGTCACCTCCCACACGCTGACCCCGATGCTGGTCGCGCCGGCCGATCTCGGGATCGCGAACGCACGCCTGATGTCCGGCTACATCACGGCGAACCAGCTGGCCGGCCCGCCGATCGGCGCCTTCCTGTTCGCCGCCGGAGCGGCGACCCCGTTCGCGGTCCAGGCCGGTTGCGTGGCGCTCGGCGCCGTCCTGATCGCCCGACTCCGGCTCCCGGCCCCGGCGGGCGAGCGCCCGGCCAGCCAGGTGCGGCAAGAGATCGGCGAGGGCCTGCGCTGGTTGTGGCACCACCGACCGGTACGCACCCTGGCCCTGACCATCGTCACCTTCAACATCACCTTCGGTGCGGCCTGGTCGGTGCTGGTGCTCTACGCGCTGCACCGGCTGCAGATGGGCGAGGTGGGGTTCGGCCTGCTCACCACCTCCTCGGCCCTGGGCGGGCTGGCCGGCACGGCCGGGTACGGCTGGCTGGAGCGCCGGGTGAGCCTGGCGAACATCATGCGCGGCGGCCTGGTGATCGAGACCTTCACCCATCTCGCCCTGGCGCTGACCACGACGCCCGCGGTGGCGCTCGCCGTGATGTTCGTCTTCGGCGCCCACGCCTTCATCTGGGGCACCACGTCGACGGCGGTCCGCCAGCGTGCCGTGCCGGTCGACGTCCAGGGCCGGGTGGGCAGCGTCTACATGATCGGCGTGATCGGCGGCATGGTGATCGGCGGCGCGATCGGCGGCCTGGTCGCCCGCGAGTGGGGCATCACCGGACCGTTCTGGTTCGGCTTCGTCGGGTCGGCGCTGATCCTGGCCGCGATCTGGCGCGAGCTCGGACACATCGCCCACGCCGGGGCTGCGACATGACGGCGACCCCCTGGGCGGCCGACGCAGGCGTGGTGACCCTGCCCAGCGGGGTCCGGGTGCGCGGACGACGGCTGCGGGCCGAGGCGTCCCCGGCCGACTTCGCCCTGGTGCTGGCCGCCGGGCCGACGCCGCGCTGGCCGCACCGCAGGATCCGCTGGCCCGACTTCTGGGTGCCGCTGGACCGCGCCGACGCCCTTGACGCTCTGGCCGAGGCGCTGCGCCGCGCCCACCACGGCGAACGGGTGGAGGTTGCCTGTGCCGGGGGACGCGGGCGGACCGGAACGGCGCTGGCCGCCCTGGCCGTCCTGGACGGGCTGCCGCGGCAGGACGCCGTCGGCTGGGTCCGGCAGCAGTACCACCACGGCGCGGTCGAGATGCCCTGGCAGCGCTGGTGGCTCCAGCGCCTCCCGCAACCGCCCGACTAGTCTCGAGCGGTGGACATCCTGCGCGCGCCTGACCTGGTAGCCGCCTACGACGGCGACCAGGTCGTGCCGGTGGACGACGACCGGCTGGCCCTGCAGACCACCGCGCTGGACGGCGCACTGCGGGTCATTCTGAGCGGCACCGCACCGGTGAGCCGGGTGATGCTGCGCTGGCACGGCGACCTGGGTGGCGTCGTCCGCTATCTCGGCGACGCCTGGGAGCGCTCGTACGGCGACCTGGGTTGGAGTCCGGAACGGGCCGAGCGGGTGATGCCGTGGTCCTTCCTCACCGATGACGGCACCCGGACCACCGGCTACGGCGTGGCCGTGAACCCTGGCGCACTGTGCTTCTGGACCGCAGACCGGGCCGGCATCTCGCTGTGGGCCGACGTGCGCAACGGCGGCACCCCGATCCGGCTCGGCGATCGCACCCTGCGCCTGGCCGAGGTGGTCATGATCGAAGGCGCCGACGGTGAGAGTGCGTTCACCGTGCAGCAGCGACTCTGTCGCGCGATGAGCCCGCGCCCGCGCCTGCCCGACCACCCGGTCTACGGCGCCAACGACTGGCACTTCGCCCTCGGCCGGGCCGATCGGCGGGTGATCCTGGGCCTGGCCGACTTTGTGGCGGCGAACTCCCCCGACCCCGGCAACCGGCCGTACGTCATGATCGACGACGGCTGGTCGGGCGGGGGTCTCGGGCATGGTCCGTGGATCGGCAACAACCGGTACGGGCACATGGGCGACCTGGCAGACCGGTTGCGGCAGAACGGCGTCCGGCCGGGTCTGTGGTACCGGCCGTTGACGCCGCTGCCCGAGCACCGGGACCGCTGGCGGCTGGGCCGCGGTGGCGGAGCGCTGGACCCGACCATTCCCGAGGTGGCCGCGAGCATCCGGGAGCAACTGGCCCGGATCACTGGCTGGGGCTACGCGATGGTCAAGCACGACTTCACCGTCTGGGACCTGCTCGGCCGCTGGGGTCTCCAGATGGGCGCCGAGGTCACCGCTGACGGCTGGGCGTTCGCCGACCGCTCCCGGACCACGGCCGAAGTGATCACCGACCTCTACCGGCTGATCGCCGAGGCCAGCGGCGACGCCCTGGTGATCGGTTGCAACACGTTCGGCCACCTCGCGGCCGGGCAGGTGGAGCTGCAGCGGATCGGCGACGACGCCTCAGGGTTCTCCTGGAACCGGACCCGCCGGATGGTGGTGAACACCCTGGCCTTCCGCGCCGCCCAGCACGGGGCGCTCTACGCGGTGGACGCCGACGTGGCTCCGATCACCGCCGACGTTCCCTGGCGGCATGCCGTGCAGTGGCTGCACCTGCTCGCCGCCAGCGGAACGCCGGCGTTCGTCTCGGTCGACCCCGCCTCGCGCACCCCCACGGTGGCGGCGGCCCTGCGCGAGGCGTTCACCCTCGCCGCCCAGCCGCAGCCCCTCGCGGAGCCACTGGACTGGACGACGAGCGCGACACCCTCCCGCTGGCGCCTCGGCGGACGCGAGCAGGCCTACGACTGGACCGAGCCCAACGGCGCCTGGCCCTTCCCCGACTGATCGCGGGCGGTCAGCCCTTGACCGAGCCGGCGAGCAGGCCGCGGACGAAGTACCGCTGCATGGAGACGAAGACCACCAGGGGAACCACGATCGACAGCATCGCCCCGGCGGAGAGCAGTTGCCACTCGGTGCCTCGGGTGCCGGACAGCTCGGCCACCCGGACGGTCAGCGGTGCCACCGTCTTGGACGACCCGAACACCAGCGCCACCAGCAGGTCGTTCCACACCCACAGGAACTGGAAGATCCCGAACGCGGCCAGGGCGGGGGTGAGCAGCGGCAACATGATCCGGAAGAACACCTTGACGTGCCCACAGCCATCCACCCGGGCGGCCTCGATCAACTCCTTCGGGATCTCCGACATGAAGTTGTGCAGCAGGTAGATCGCCAGCGGCAGGCCGAACATGGTGTGCGAGATCCAGACCGGCCAGAACGTCTGGCTGATGTGCAGTTGCTTGGTGTAGAAGGTCAGCAGCGGGATCATCGTGACCTGGATCGGCACGATCTGGAGTGCGAAGACCATCACGAACAGCGTGTCCCGACCGGGGAACTTCATCCAGGCGAAGGCGTAGGCGGCCAGGGAGGCCAACGCGATCGGAATGATCACCGAGGGCAATGTGATCACCACGGAGTTGATGAAGTACGTCGACAGGTTGGTGGACCCGCCGAACAGCGTCTCCCGGTAGTTGTCCAGGGTGAACTCGGGGTTGGTGAACCAGGTCCACCAGCCGGTGCTCTTGATCGATGCCTCAGGGCGGAAGGAGGTGATGAACAGGCCGAAGGTGGGGATCGTCCACAGCGTGGCCAACACCATGGCGATCGCCGTGCCCACCGGTGAGGTGAGCGTCTTCTTGGCGTTCGCCGCTGCCGGGGTCTTGGCGTCGGTCGGCTGCAGCACATCGGTGACGGGTACCGGCAGGGCGCTCATCGTGCCTCCGACTGTCGCAGCTGGCGGATGTTGTAGACCACGATCGGGATCACCAGGATGAACAGCGCCACGGCGAGCGCCGCGCCCAGCCCCGAGTTGAAGTTCCGGAAGGCCTGCGTGTAGAACTCGTTCGCGATCACGCTGGTCTCGAACTGACCGCCGGTCATCGTCCGGACGATGTCGAACGCCTTCAGCGTGCCGATCGCGATCGTGGTCAGCACCACGATCAGTGCCGGCCGGATGCTGGGCACCGTGATGAACCGGAACCGCTCCAGGGCGTTCACGCCGTCCAGCGAGGCGGCCTCGTTCATGTCGTCCGGGATCGCCTTGATCGACGCCGAGAGCACCGTCATCGCGAACCCCGCCTGGATCCAGATCACCACCACGATCAGCAGCAACGTGTTCCACGGCGTTGTGATGATCAGCTGCTGGGGCGCGATGTGCAGCAGGACGAGGATCTGGTTCACCAGACCGATCTGGTCCACGTCGGCGGGCCGGAACTCGTAGACGAACTTCCAGATGATGCTCGCGCCCACCATGGAGATCGCCATCGGCAGGAAGATCAGCGCCTTGGCCACGGCCTCACCGCGGATCCGGTCGACCAGGATCGAGTAGACCAGGCCGATGAACGTGGCCAGGAACGGGGTGATCAGCACCCAGATGAAGGTGTTGCGCAGCACGATCCGCTGCTCGGACTCGGTGAACAGCGTCGCGTAGTTGTCCAGGCCGACGAAGTTGCGCCCGTTCTCGTCCAGGAACGACTGGTAGATGGTGCGCACGGCCGGGTAGAGCAGGCCGAGGGTGATCAGGACCACGGTGGGCAGCAGGAACAGCGTCGCCACCGCCCGGTCGCTCTTGGTGTTCCCCAGCCTGTCGGCCAGGAACAGGATGAACCCGACGATCGCGACGAACAGCACGATCGCAAAGAGCATCACGCCGAACTTGGCACCGGTGCTGGTTATCGGATCGAACACAAGCCACCTCCCATGCACGAACGGGTCGGATAGAGACGAGAGGCCGGGCCGCCCGAACAACGGGTGGGGCGGCCCGGCCTCACGGCGTACCTATGCGGGTCGCCTCGTCACTGGCCTACTTCCAGGCAGCCTGGATGAAGTCGACCGTCTCCTTGGTGCTCTTGCCGGTGATCCAGTCGGTCGCACCCTTCCAGAACGCCGAGGAGCCCACGGCAGCCGGCATCAGGTCGGAGCCGTCGAAGCGGGTGACCGCGTTCGGGTCCTGCAGGATCTGCACCGACAGCTTGTCGATCCCGGAGAACAGGTTCGGGTCGGCCTTCTTGTTCGCCGACACCCACCCGGTGACCTTGAGATCCTGGCCCGCCTTGGCCTTGGAGTTGGCCCACTCGGCCGAGGCGAGGAAGGCCTGGAACGCCTTCACCTCGGGACGGTCGGAGAACGCCCCGACGAACTCACCGGCGGTCAGCACCGGCTTGCCCTTGGCGGCGTCGATCGGCGGCAGGTAGAAGGCCCACACGTCGCCGTCCTCGGCCACATTGGTGCCCGCGGGGAAGTTGGCCGCGTAGAACGAGGCCTGGCGGTGCATGAAGCACTTGCCCTTCAGGATCGGCAGCCCTGCGTCCTGGAACGTGGTGGACGCGATCGACTTGACGTCGCCGAGCCCGCCGTTGACGTACTTGTCGTTCTTCAGGATGGAGCCGACCTTGTCGAAGACCGCAGCGACCTTCGGGTCGTTGAACGGGATCTCGTGCTTGACCCACTTGTCGTAGACCTCGGGCGACTCCAGCCGGAGCATGACGTCCTCGACCCAGTCGGTGATCGGCCAGCCGGTGGCGTCACCGGAGCCGATCCCGGCGCACCAGGGCTTGACCCCGGTGGCGGCGATCTTGTCGCTGAGAGCCATCATCTCGTCCCAGGTCTTCGGAACCGCGTAACCGGCCTTGGTGAACGCCTTGGGCGAGTACCAGACGAAGGACTTGACGTTGGAGCCGAGCGGGGCGGCGTAGAACGTGCCGTTGACCGTCCCGTAGCCCTTCCACGACGGGTCGAAGTTGGCCTCAACGTTCTTGACCACGCCCTCCGGAGCCGGCTTGATCGCATCGGGCGACTTCTCCACGACGGTCTTCAGCAGACCGGGCTGGGGGAAGTAGGCGATGTCGGGCGCGTTGCCGCTCTGCACCCGGACCAGCAGCTGGGCCTCGAACTCCTTCGAGCCCTCATAGCTGATCTTGGCGCCGGTGCAGTCCTCGAACGGCTTGTAGGACGCGATGTGCGCCTTGTCCTCGGGGGCGACGATCGAGGTGTAGATCGTCACCGTCTTGCCGGTCAGGTTGCCGTACTGCGTGTAGGCGGCGCATTCGGGCTTGCTGGCCCCGGGAGCACTACCGGCCGCGGTCGCGGCGGTGTCGCTGCTGCTGCCACCACAGGCAGTCACCAGGAGTGAGAGTCCGACGACGCCCGCGAATGCGGCCGTCGCACGTGGAGTTGAACGAAGGGCCATGCTGCGCCTTCCTCTGTTGTCGAGTGCCTTACCCCGCGTACGGGCAACGTTGCGGGCATGTTACGGCCCTATGCAAGCGTTTCCCGGCCGGGCTGGCAACAGGCGCCACCACAATCGCCGTCACGATTGGGTCACGGGTCGGCGCCGGGGAGCCGCTCGCGTGCCCGCGGTGGCGCGCTGGCACACTGACGCGGTGATCGGCGAACCGGAGCACACCGAGGGTCAGGGGACCACGGGCGGCCCGCCGCGCGCGCGGGTCGGCCTGGCCGGAGGTCCGCCGCTGGTGCTGTTCGGCTTCATGGGGGCGGGCAAGACCACCGTCGGACGGTGCGTCGCGGCCCGGCTGGGAGTGCCCTTCACCGACTCCGACCACGTGATCGTCGCCGAGCAGGGCCGGTCCATCCGGCAGATCTTCGCAGACGTCGGCGAGGCCGCGTTCCGGGCCATCGAGCACGACGTGATCCAGCGGCTGCTGGTCGAGCAGCACGGCGTGCTGGCGCTCGGCGGGGGCGCTGTCATGCACCCGGGCACCCAGGACCTGCTCCGCGAGCATCCGCTGACGATCCACCTCGCGGTCACCCTCGAGCACGCCCTGGCCCGGTGCGGCGACGATCCCGGGCGCCCGATGTTGCGCCGTCCGGATCTGGCCGACCTGTATGCCCGCCGCACGGCGGCCTACGACGCCGTCGCCACCGTGGTCCAGCCCACCGACGGCCTGGACGGCGCTGCCGTGTGCGAGCAGGTGCTCCGGGTGCTCGAAGGCCGGTGGGCGGCCTCAGCGACCCAGGTCTGACTCCGCGACCACCCGCAGCGCCTGCGCCGCGATGGTCAGGGCCGGGTTCATCGCCGCCGAGGACGGGAAGAACCCGCCGTCCACCACCCACAGGTTGTCCAGGTCGTGGGTGCGGCACCACGGGTCGAGCACGCTGGTGGCGGGATCGGTGCCGGCCACCACGGTGCCGCACTGGTGGCTGTTCATGCTGATGTCGAACCACTGGGTGAACACCGCGTCGTAGCCGCAGCCGCGCAGCAGGGTGCGCGCCCTCCGGTGCAGCCGGCGATGCGGCTCGACATTGCGCGGCGTCCGGATCGTGGTGATCGTGCCGTCGGCGGCGAGGGCGACCCGGTTCTCCGGGTGGGGCAGGTCCTCGGTCATCACCAGCCACTCCACGCTGCGGGTGGCCAGGGCATCGAGCAGGCCCAGCGGCACCCGGCGCGCCCAGCTCTTCATCATCACGCCCTGCACCTTGCCGATCAGCTGCAGGGCGCCGAACTCGTGGTACCAGTCGTTCACCGACAGGGTCTTGGCGAACGTGACGTCGTTGGTCCGGTTCACGTCGACCGCGGCGAGGTGGGCGTTGTTGTGCATCATGAAGTTGCGGCCGACCAGCCCCGAGGAGTTCGCGAGCCCCGCCGGGTGCGCCTCGTCCGCCGAGGCCAGCAGCAGTGCCGCCGAGTTCACCGCGCCCGCGGCGAGCACGTAGCGATCCCCGCGCACCGTGCGCTCGCCGTCCGCCGTCTCGACCAGCAGGTGTCCCACGCGTCGGCCGTGATCGGCGGCCGCGATCCGGCGCACCCGGGCGCCGGTGAGCAGCTCGACCGACCCCGTGGCGATCGCGGGGTCGAGGGCACACGTCTCGGCGTCGCTCTTGGCGCCGAACCGGCACGGGAACCCGTCGCAGGTGGCGCAGCGGACGCACTCGCCGCCCTCGCGCAGGTCGACCCCCATCGCGGTGCTCACCGGGTGAACCCCCCGGGACCGCAGCCGCTCGGCCAGGTCGGCGATGTACGGCTCGTGCGGGATCGGCGGGTAGGGATAGGGAGCGCTGCGCCACGGTTCGGTCGGATCCTCCCCGGTGCTGCCGTGCACCCGGTAGAGAGCCTCGGCCTCCACGTAGTACTGCTCGAGGTCCTGGTAGCGGAACGGCCAGGCGGGCGAGGTCCCGTCGAGGTGCTCGACCGCCTCGAAGTCGCTCTCACGGAACCGGGGCAGGCTGGCGCCGTAGACCTTGGTGTTGCCGCCCACCACGTAGTGCACGCCCGGCGCGAAGGGCCTGCCCGCGCCGTCCCGCCAGGTCTCGGCCGGCTTGTACCGGCGGTTCAGGAAGACCTCGCGCGGGGACGCGTTCTGCGGCTCGCGGGGCAGGCGCTGACCGCGCTCGAGCACCAGCACCCGGGCGCCACGGCGCGACAGGGCCCAGGCACAGGTCGAACCACCCATGCCCGAACCGATCACCACGACGTCGTACGGGCCCACCACGGCCTCGATACAAGCACCCCGCGGCGGGCCATGCCCAGGGTGTCGGGGTGGTTCACTCGTGTGCATGGCAGCCGCTGACCCCCCGTCCCTGCGCTGGGCCCTGATCGGCGCGAGCGACATCGCCGCCACCCGGGTGCTGCCGGCGATCCGCGCGGCCGGCGGCGAGGCCGTCGTGGTCCGCTCCGGCAACGCCGGGCACGCGGCCGACTACGCACACCGACATCAGATCGCTGCGGCCACCACCGAGCTGGCCGAGGCGGTCGGACGCGAGGACGTCGACGCGGTGTACGTGTCCTCGGTCAACGCCAGCCACCGGGCCCACGTCGAGGCCGCGGCGGCGGCCGGCAAGCACGTGCTCGCCGAGAAGCCGCTGGCGCTGAGCCTGCCCGATGCCCGGGCCATGGTCGCCGCGTGCCATGCCGCGGGGGTGGTGCTGGCGACCAACCACCACCTGCCCGCCTCCCCCGTGCACCGGCTGGCCAGGCGGCTGGTGGCCGACGGAGCGATCGGCGAGGTCCGCGCGATCCGGGTGCACCACGCCGTCCAGCTCCCGCCGCACCTGGTCGGCTGGCGGGTGCAGGACCCCGAGGGCGGCGGCGCCGTCCTCGACATCACGGTGCACGACGCGGCGGCCGTCGCCGCGATCCTCGGCACCGGGGCCCTGTCGGTCACCGCTACCGCGGCGAACCAGGACAACGACCCCACCGGCCCGTTCGACGCCGTGGTCACCACCGCCGCCTGGGCCACGCCCGGGGGCGGGGCGCAGCCGGTGCTGGTGCAGACCCACGACGCCTACAACAACGCCCATCTGCCGACCAGCCTGCACCTCCTCGGCACCGAGGGCGCACTGACCGGCGAGGACTGCAACACCGGCGACCCGGTGGGGTCGCTGACCCTGTGGCAGGGCAGGCAGCCGCGGGTGCTGGACGTCGGGCCGCGCGATGACCTGTACCTCACCACGCTCCGGGCGTTCACCGCCGCGGTGCGCGGCGAGGGAACGGTACTGGTCAGCGGCGAGGACGGCGTCGCCTCGCTCGCGGTCGCCCTCGCCGTCCTGGCGAGCCTGCGCACCGGGGCCCGGACCGAGGTCGAGGCGGTCACCCGATGAGCGAGGTCGACCTGACCACGATCGACGTGCCGGGCCGCTCGGTGACCCTGCGCGGCTACCTCGCGGTCCCGGACGCGCAGGCCCACCCGGGACCCTGGCCGGGCGTCGTGGTGGTCTTCGAGGCGTTCGGCCTGGACATCGAGATACGCCGGCACGCCGATCGGCTGGCGGCGATGGGCTACCTCGCGCTGGTGCCCGACCTGTACAGCGACGGCGGCGCGCGGCGATGTGTGATCGCCACGTTCCGCGCCCTGTTCGCCGGCGAGGGCCGCCCCTTCGCCGACCTGGAGGCGGCCCGGCGGTGGCTCACCAAGGACGAGCGCTGCACCGGCACGGTCGGGGTGATCGGGTTCTGTCTCGGCGCCGGGTTCGCCCTGCTGGCCGCCTCCCGCGGCTTCGACGCCGCGTCGGTGAACTACGGGATGGCGCCCAAGGACCTGGACGCCGCCGTGTTCGGGGCCTGCCCGATCGTGGCCGGCTACGGCGGCCGCGACAGCGGCCTGCGGGGGGTGGCCTCCCGGCTGGAGGCGGCCCTGAGCCGGGCCGGGGTGGCGCACGACGTGGTGCAGTACCCACAGGCCGGGCACTCGTTCCTGAACCAGGCCCCGAACGGTCCGCCGCTGATGCGGCCGCTGCTCCGGCTGGCCCACGCCGGCCCCTACCCACCCGCGGCCGAGCACGCGTGGGCGCGGATCGAGGCCTTCTTCGCCGCCCACCTGCGGTAACGTCGGGGGGTTTCCAGACCCCGGGGGTTGACACGATGAGCGCGGAGATCGCCGCGTCGGCAGCCAGACGAACCGGTCGAGCGGTGCGCGAGCTCGCCATCGGTGACGCCGCCGGGGGTGTGCTCCCCCGGTTCCGTGCCGTGCTCGAGGCCCAGCCCGAGGCGCTCGCCGTCGCCGACGGCGATCGGTCGCTCACCTATGCCCAGCTCGCCGCCGAGGCGGTCGGCGTGCTGCGCGCGGTGCGCGGCGCCGTCCCGGCGGGTGCCCCGG
>JBAPWU010000609.1:0-1901 GCA_049283855.1 Kineosporiaceae bacterium | reverse complement strand
GTGCCGACGCACGTGCCCGCGGGCTCGGGTGCGCCGAGCAGGTCGGCGCCGAGCAGGTCCACGGCGGGCGTCCAGGGCGCCGCGGTGGCCACGTCGAGCAGCCCGGTCCGGCTGGCCAGGGACAGCTCGCTGCCCGGTGCCCCGCCGAGCAGCCGCACCACCCATTCGGGGACCGACCAGAATCGGGTCGCCGCTGACGAGCCGGGGTGGTCGGTGCGCAGCCGGAGGATCTTCGGCAGGGAGGGCTGGGCGTCGAGCCTCATGCCGGTGCTGCGCTCGAAGGCGTCGGCGCCGACCGCGGCCCGGATCGTCTCGACGTCGCCCCGTCCGTCGTGCCAGGCCCGGATCGGGGCCAGCGGGGTGTGGCCGTCGGCGGTCAGCACGCCGGACTCACCCATGCCGGTCACGCCGATCCCGGCGACCCTCTCCAGGCCGGAACACGCTTGGGCGACAACGGTTCTCACGGCCTGCGCCAGATCGGAGGCGGCCATCTCGACGCCGTCCTGGGAGCGCTGCCAGGGGGTGGGGCGCTCGGCGGTGGCGTGGCTGGCGCCGTCCAGGTCGAAGGCGACCGCCTTGATCCGGGTGGTGCCGACGTCCAGGCCGATCAGGTGGGTCATCGCGTCACCAGAGCTTCGACGAACAGCGGCTCGAGGACGACCGAGCGCGCGGGTCCGGCCAGGCCGTCCAGGCGTTCCATGACCATGGTCGCGCCGAGTGAGCCGAGCCGGTCCGGGCCCGAGGCGACCACCACGACCGGCGGGGTGACCAACAGATCGGTGTCGACCATCTCGTCGAACACCGCGAGGTCGAGCTGGACACCGGACCGGCGCATCGCCCGCATGGTGCCGCGCCCGGCCATGTGCTGGGCCGCGAACACCGCCGTGGGCGGGTCGGTCAGGCCGAGCAGCCGGTGCACCATGCGCTCGGCACCGGCGGCGTCGACGCAGTTCAGCTCGATCAGGGCGGGGTCGAGGACGAGCCCGCGCTCGGCGAGTCCCGTGCGGTATCCGTCGGAGCGCCGCTGCAGGGTCCACAGCCGCTCGTCGTTGCCGAGCAGGGCGATCCGGTGGTGCCCCCGGGCGGCCAGCTTCTGCACGGCCCCGGCGGCGCCCGCCGGATTGTCGACCACCACCGTGTCGACCTGCACGCCCTTCAGCGGGCGGTCGATGGCCACCACGATCAGACCGTGGTCGATCTCCGGCTGCAGGTACCCGGCGTCCCCGGGAGCAGGGATCAGGATCAGGGCGTCCACCCGGCGCTCGACCAGGGTGCGCACGATCCGGCGCTGCAGGTCGGCGTCGTCGTGGTGGCTGGCGGTGATCAGTTGCAGGTCGCGGGGGGCCAGGACCGCCTCGACCGCCCCGACGACGGCGGCGATGAACGGGTCCGACACGCTCGAGATCACCAGACCGACCGCGGCGCTGGCCCCGCCGGCGGCGAGCGAGCGGGCCAGGTGGTTGGGCCGGAATCCGAGGGCCCGGGCCGCCTCCAGCACCCGGGCGGCGGTGGTCTCGGCGACACCGTACTCGCCGTTCATCGCCCGCGAGGCCGTCTTCAGGCTCACGCCGGCGCGGCGGGCGACGTCGGCCAGGGTGGGTCGTGCGGGGCGGGTCATCGCGCCGCCCCGTCCAGCAGGGTGGTGAGCAGGGCGTTCATCACGGCGGCGTCGACGTGACCGGCGAGGTCGGTCACCACGGACGCCGCTCCGGTCGCGACGGCGAGAACGGTCGCCTCGCGCAGGGCCAGCCGGCGCTCGAGGCCGACGGCGAGTCCTGCGGCGAAGGAGTCACCGGCCCCGATCGGATTGACCTGGGGCACCGACGGCGCGTCCAGCCAGAAGGTGCCGCCTGGGCCGGCGCCGGCCACCCCGTGCCGCCCGACGGTGACCAGGGCAGCGC
>JBAPWU010000608.1:0-10216 GCA_049283855.1 Kineosporiaceae bacterium | reverse complement strand
CCTCGTGGACGTGGCGCCTCCCCGTCCCTCTGCCGAGACCGTCGGGGTCCGTACGCCCGAGCACGAGGTGGTGGGGCCGGTGGGGGAGCCCGAGCACGAGGTGGTGGGGCCGGTGGGGGAGCCCGAGCACGAGGTGGTGGGGCCGGTTGAGGAGCCCGAGCACGAGGTGGTGGGGCCGGTTGAGGAGCCCGAGCACGAGCCCGCAGGGGCGCGGCTGGGCCCCGGCGTGACCGTGCCGAGCAGGTCGGGGCTCTATGGTGACGCTGTGGAGATCCGGACACTCGGCCGCACCGGCCGTGAGGTAGGGGTTATCGGCCTCGGCTGCTGGCAACTCGGCGCCGACTGGGGGCACGTCGAGGAACGCGACGCCCTCGCCATCCTGGACGCCGCGGTCAATGCCGGGGCGAGCCTCTTCGACACCGCCGACGTCTACGGCGACGGGCGCAGCGAGCAGTTGATCGCGAGGTTCCGAGCGGTCCGCCCGGACGTGGAGGTGATGGTCGCCACCAAGGCCGGCCGGCGCGCCGACCCGCACGTGGCCGATGCCTTCACCGCCGCCAACCTGCGGGCGTGGGTGGACCGCAGCCGAACCAATCTGCGGATGGACACCCTCGACCTGCTCCAGCTGCACTGCCCGCCGCCCGAGGTCTACGCCCGCGATGCGGTCTTCGACGCCCTCGACGACCTGGTCGCCGCGAGCGCGATCGCCGCCTACGGGGTGTCCGTGGAGACCTGCGAGCAGGCGCTGGCGGCGATCGCCCGGCCCCACGTGGCCACGATCCAGATCATTCTGAACGCGTTCCGGCTCAAACCGCTGGACGCGGTGCTGCCGGCCGCGCGCGAGGCCGGGGTCGGCATCATCGCCCGGGTGCCGCTGGCCAGTGGGCTGTTGTCGGGGCGGTACGACGCCTCGACGACCTTCGCTGCGGACGACCACCGCACCTACAACCGGCACGGCGAGGCGTTCGACGTGGGGGAGACCTTCTCCGGGGTGCCCTTCGAGATCGGAGTGGACGCCGCCCGGGAGCTGTCGACGGTGGTGCCGGCCGGGGTGTCGATGGCCGCGTTCGCGCTGCGCTGGGTGGTCGACCAGCCGGGCGTCAGCGTGGTGATCCCGGGAGCACGCACGGCGCGTCAGTCCCGGTTCAATGCCGAGGCGGTCGAGCTCCCGCCGCTGACCGCCGAGCAGTTGGACGGCGTCCGCCGGGTCTACGACAGCCGCATCCGCGAGCACGTGCACGATCGCTGGTAGGTGCCCGCGTAGGATCGACGGACTCCATCACCTGCGGGAAGGATCCGTCTCCGTGCTGCGCACCCATCAGGCCGGCTCGCTGCGAGCCGGCCACGCCGGCCAGACCGTGACACTCACCGGGTGGGTGGCCCGGCGGCGCGATCACGGTGGGGTGGCCTTCGTCGATCTGCGGGACGCCTCGGGCACGGCACAGGTGGTGGTCCGCGACGAGTCCATCGCGGCCGGGCTGCGCCCGGAGTCGTGCCTGCGGGTGACCGGCGAGGTGAGCCGCCGCCCGGAGGGCAACGAGAACCCGGCGCTGGCCACCGGTGAGATCGAGGTGCTGGCCAAGGACGTGGAGGTCCTCAACGACGCCGCGCCGCTGCCGTTCCAGATCGACGAGCACATCGAGGTCGGCGAGGAGGCGCGGCTGCGGCACCGCTACCTGGACCTGCGTCGTCCGCGTCAGGCGGCGGCGCTGCGGCTGCGCAGCGAGGCCAACCGGGTCGCCCGGGAGGTGTTGCACCGCAACGACTTCGTCGAGATCGAGACCCCGACCCTGACCCGCTCGACGCCGGAGGGTGCCCGCGACTTCGTGGTGCCGGCCCGGTTGCAGCCCGGATCCTGGTACGCGTTGCCGCAGAGCCCGCAGCTGTTCAAGCAGTTGCTGATGGTGGCCGGGATGGAGCGGTACTACCAGATCGCCCGCTGCTACCGGGACGAGGACTTCCGCGCCGACCGCCAGCCGGAGTTCACCCAGCTCGACCTCGAGATGTCCTTCGCCGAGGAGGACGATGTGATCGAGCTGTCCGAGCAGGTGCTGGTCGCGCTGTGGCGGCTGATCGGGCACGAGATCACCCTGCCGATCCCGCGGATGACCTATGCGGAGGCGATGGCGCGCTACGGCAGCGACAAGCCCGACCTGAGGTTCGGCCTCGAACTGGTCGAGTGCGCGGAGTTCTTCGCCGAGACCCCGTTCCGGGTGTTCCAGTCCGAGTACGTCGGGGCCGTGGTGATGCCGGGCGGGGCGGGTCAGCCGCGCAAGACCCTCGACGCCTGGCAGGACTGGGCCAGGCAGCGGGGCGCGCGCGGGCTGGCGTACGTGCTGGTCGGGGTGGACGGGGAGCTGTCCGGCCCGGTGGCCAAGAACCTCTCGGACGGCGAGCGGGCCGGGATCGCCGCCCACGTCGGGGCGGCGCCGGGGGACTGCATCTTCTTCGCGGCCGGGGCGACGACGCCGTCGCGGGCCCTGCTCGGGGCGGTCCGCCACGAGGTGGCCCGCCGGGTCGGGCTGATCGATTCCTCGGCCTGGTCGTTCGTCTGGGTGGTCGACGCGCCGTTGTTCGAACCCAGCGCGAAGGCCACCGCGAGCGGTGACGTCGCGGTCGGCTCGGGCGCCTGGACGGCGGTGCACCACGCGTTCACCTCGCCGAAGCCGGAGTGGCTGGACTCCTTCGAGTCCGACCCCGCCAACGCGCTCGCCTACGCCTACGACATCGTGTGCAACGGCAACGAGATCGGTGGCGGGTCGATCCGGATCCACCGTCGCGACGTGCAGGAGCGGGTGTTCGCCCTGATGGGCATCACCCCCGAGCAGGCCCAGGAGAAGTTCGGGTTCCTGCTCGAGGCGTTCAGGTTCGGCGCCCCGCCCCACGGCGGGATCGCCTTCGGCTGGGACCGGATCGTGATGCTGATGAGCGGGCTGGACTCGATCCGCGACGTGATCGCCTTCCCCAAGTCCGGCGGCGGCTACGACCCGCTCACCGGCGCCCCGGCCCCGATCACCCCCGAGCAGCGCAGGGAAGCAGGCGTCGATACTCCACCGGCCGGCTGACCGCCCCCCAGGAGGCCACCCGGGTGGCCCCTGCCCGGTTCGCGGTGAGGTGGGCGAGACGGTCGTGACGGGAGTCACGGGGTCGCCCCGGGTGCCGGGACCTACTGCCCGGCCCGGCCATGACCGCGGTTATCTAGTGTGCAGAACATGCAGGGTCGGCAGAGTGCGGCAGAAAAGGCACTGTTAAGCGCGCAGCAGGTGCAGACGATGCTGCATGTCGACCGCTCCACCGTGTACCGGATGGCCGAGGACGGCCGGCTGCCGGCGATCAAGGTCGGCCGGCAGTGGCGCTTCCCCGCGGACCAGATCGACGCGTTGCTCAACGGCACGCTCGACGGCGCACCGGGCGAGAGCCGGCGGGAGGCGCAGCAGGCGAACGGCGCCCTGCGCAACGGGTCTGCCCCCCGCCCCGCACCCGAGATCGCCGCGTCCGTGAGCCAGGTCGCCGCCGAGCTGCTCGGGGTGATGATGGTGGTCACCGACATGGACGGGCAGCCGCTGATCGACGTGGCCAACCCCTGCCCCTGGTTCGCCGAGCGCCTCGACGATCCGCACCTGCTCGATGCCTGCACCGCCGAATGGCAGCAACTCGCCGACGACCCCCACTTCGCGCCGCGGTTCCACACCGGCGAACTGGGGTTCGAGTGCGCGCGGGCCTTCATCCGTTCCGGCTCGGCCCTGGTCGGCATGGTGCTCGCGGGCGGGATCGCCCCGGAGGGCAACCAGGAGAAGGGCCTGTACCACCTGGACGGCGAACAGCGCCGCCGGGTCCTGGAGGCGTTGCCCCGCGTGGCCGCCGCGTTGTCCCGGGTCGACGCCCGGGTCTCGCGCGACCCCGAGGAGCAGCGCACAGCAGAGGGAAGGAACACGCGATGAAGCGGCTGCTGGTTCTCGGCGCCGGCACGGCGGGCACGATGGCGGTCAACAAGCTTCGCCCGCGGCTCTCGCCGCAGGAGTGGAAGATCACCGTGGTCGACCCCGACGACACCCACTACTACCAGCCGGGGTTCCTGTTCATCCCGTTCGGGATCTACCGGCCCGACGAGGTGACCAAGCCCCGCAAACGCTTCCTGCCCAGCGGGGTCGACCTGGTGACCACCGCGGTCGACCGGATCGTCGCGGCCGAGAACCACGTGCTGCTCACCGACGGCACTCGGCTGGACTACGACTACCTGATCATCGCCACCGGCACCACGCCGCGCCCCGACCAGACCCCGGGCATGGACGAGGGGGAGTTCCGCAGGAGCATCCACGAGTTCTACACCTACGAGGGCGCCGTGGCGCTGGCCGAGAAACTGCGCGGCTGGCAGGGCGGGCGGCTCGTCGTCCACATCACCGAGATGCCGATCAAGTGCCCGGTGGCGCCGCTGGAGTTCACCTTCCTGGCCGACGCGTTCTTCACCGAGCAGGGCATGCGCGACCAGGTGGAGATCACCTACGTGACCCCGCTGGAGGGGGCGTTCACCAAGCCCGTGTCCAGCAAGTACCTCGGCGACATGCTCGACGAGCGCAAGGTGGCGCTGGAGGCCGACTTCATGCTGGAGCGGATCGACCCCGAGGCGAAGACGCTGATCTCCTACGACGAGCGGGAGATCCCGTTCGACCTGCTGGTCACCGTGCCGATCAACATGGGCTCGGACGTGATCGCCCGGTCCGGGCTCGGCGACGAGCTGAACTACGTTCCGGTCGACAAGGAGACGCTGCTGTCCAAGACCTACGACAACATCTTCGCGATCGGTGACGCCTCCGACATCCCCGCGTCCAAGGCCGGCTCGGTGGCCCACTTCGCGATGGAGGGGTTCCCCGAGAACTTCACCCGGCACGTCCAGGGCCTGCAGATGACCCAGAAGTTCGACGGGCACGCCAACTGCTTCATCGAGACCGGCCACGGCAAGGGCCTGCTGATCGACTTCAACTACGAGACCGAGCCCCTGCCGGGCAAGTACCCGCTGCCCGGCATCGGCCCCTTCAGCCTGCTGAAGGAGACCGAGATGAACCACTGGGGCAAGGTCATGTTCCGCTGGATCTACTGGAACATCCTGCTGCCGGGCAAGGAGCTGCCCGTCCCCGCCCTGATGTCGATGGCCGGGAAGATGCGGGAGGACGTGTGATGTCCTCCGCGACAACGGCTTCCGCCGAGCCGTCGACCCAGCTCGATCGGATCGAGGCCCGCCTGGCGGCGCTGTCCGAGGAGTTGGACGCCGTCCGGCTCGAGCGCGAACGCTGGCGCGAGCTCACCCACGAGCTGATGCCGGTGGCCCAGGGCGCGATGACCGTGGCCTCCCGCGAGCTGGAGGACCTGAGCGCCGACGTCACCGTCGAGGACCTGGTCCGGTTCGCCCGCAGCGCGGCACGCACCCTGCCCCAGCTCGAGTCGCTGCTCTCGGCCGTCGCGCCGGCGACCGAACTGGTGCACGAGGTCACCTCGCTGACCGGCGCCGGTGTCGGCGCGGTCTCCGACGGGCTGGCCCTGGCCGAGTCCAAGGGGTACTTCACCCTGGCCCGCGGCGGCGTCCGGATCGTCGACCAGGTGGCCGGCTCCTTCGGCGAGGAGGACCTGAAGGCGCTCGGCGACAACGTGGTCCTGATCCTGAACACGGTCAAGCAGATGACCCAGCCCGAGGTGATGCAGTTCCTCAGCCGCACCGCGCTCGACGTCCAGGAGATGGACGACGGTCCGCCGCCGTCCACCCTCGCCCTGCTTCGTCGATTGCGTGACCCGCAGGTACGCCGCGGCCTGGCCCGTGCCCTCACCGTGCTGCGTGATTTCGGCGCAGCGGCCCCCACCTCCCACCAGAAGAAGGATTGAGTTCGATGCCCGTCACCACGCTCAACGGCAAGCCGGTCCACGTCAACGAGGAGGGCTTCCTCACCGAGTACGACGAGTGGGACGAGGACCTGGCCACGGTGCTCGCCGCCAACATCGGGGTCGACCTGACCGACGCACACTGGAAGGTGATCCGGTTCCTGCGGGAGGACTTCAAGGCCCAGGGCGAGACGCCCACCACGCGCCGGGTGCAGCAGGTCGCCGGCATCCCGATCAAGGAGCAGTTCGTGCTGTTCCCCAAGAAGCCCGGCAAGAAGATGTCCTACATCGCCGGAGTGCCCAAGCCGCACGGCTGCGTGTGACGCGCTCCAACCCCATCCGGACACAAGGAGACACCGCCGTGACCACCGCCGAGACCAGCCCGATCATCCCCTCGTTCGACGACGATGACGACACCGACCGCAAGCTCGCCATCATCTGCTCCAAGGGCAACCTGGACATGGCCTACCCGGGCCTGATCCTCGCCAACGCCGCCCTGGGAGAAGGCGTCGAGACGCACCTGTTCTTCACCTTCTGGGGCTTCGACATGATCATGAAATCCCGGATGCACAACCTGCAGTTCAGCCCGGCCGGCAACGCCGCGATGCACCTGCCCGGCAGCGACATCCACATGCCGCAGGCGCTGGCCCCGGCGATGACCGGCATGGCGACCAGGATGCTGAAGAAGCAGATCGCCGACCTCGGCGTGCCCGAGGTGCCGGACTTCCTCGACCTGATCACGGCCGCCGGCGGTCACCTCTGGGCCTGCCGGATGAGCGCCGACATGATGAAGATCGCCGAGCCCGACCTGCGGGACGACGTCGAGGCCATCATCACCGCGTCCGACTTCATCGAGCTCACCAAGGGAGCCCAGCTGCTGTTCATCTAGCGGGATCGGCGCGCGTCCGCGCCCGGGCTCACTCCTCGCGCAGGCCGAACCGGTCGTGCAGCCGGCGCAGAGGCCCCGGGGCCCACCAGTTCCACTCCCCGAGCAGGGTCATCGTGGCCGGCACCAGCAGCATCCGGACCAGGGTGGCGTCGACCGCCACGGCGACGGCCAGGGCCACCCCGATCTCCTTGATGATCAGGAGCTTCCCGGAGACGAACCCGGCGAAGACGATCACCACGATCAGGGCGGCCGAGGTGATGATGCGCCCCGAGCGCTGCAGGCCGTGGCGGACGGCCAGGTCGTTGGCGCTCTCGTGCCGGCCCTCGGCGTGGCGAGCCCTGCGGTGCGTGCGCCGGAACAGCTCCGCGACCTCACCGGTCGAGTCCCCGGCCAACTGGTCGCGGGTCTCCTTGATCCGCGAGAGCAGGAACACCTCGTAGTCCATCGAGAGCCCGAAGGCGAAGGCCAACGCCAGGGCCGGGATGTTCTGGTCGATGCCGCCGTTGCCCGTGAAGCCGAGCAGGCCCTCGAGGTGGCCCTTCTGGAACACCCAGACCAGCACCCCGAACGAGGCGCCGAGCGAGACCGTGTTCATCACCAGGGCCTTGAGCGGCACCAGCACCGAGCCGGTCATCAGGAACAGCAGCACGAACGTGGCCAGGACCACGATGCCCACCGCCAGCGGTGCCCGGTGCTTGATGTCGCCGATGAAGTCGCGCACCTGGGCCGACTCCCCGGTCACCCAGACCGGGAACGCCGGGCGCGCGGTGCGCACCCGGTCGACCACGTCCCGGCCGCCGGCCAGCTTGGGATCCGCGACCGTGCGCACCCCGAGCACGCTGATCCGGTCGGCGCCCGTACCGGCCTGACGGACGGGGTCGACCGAGCGCACCCCCTCGATCCTGGCCACCGTCGCGCCCCAGGCGGTCAGCTCGGCGGGCGCGGCCCTCGACACCACGAGGATCGGTGCCTGCGAGGTGGCCGGGAACTGCGCGTCGAGGGTGTCGAAGAGCCGGCGCTGCACGGAACTGGTGGGCAGCATCGAGGTGCCCGAGCTGACCAGCTGGATGTCGATCACCGGCCAGGCGGCGCCGGCCAGCACGGCCAGCGAGCACAGGACCACGACCACCGGACGGCGCTGCACCCTGGCCGCGAGCCGGGAGAAGACGCCGTCGACGGGGGCCACGTCGCCCAGCCGCCGGGCCAGGCGGTTCAGCAGCGGAATCCGGTGGGTGATGCCGGGGCGGACCATCCGGTCGCCGGCGACCGCGAGCAGCGCCGGCACCAGGGTCAGGGCGACGACCACCGCGACCACGACCACGCTCACCCCGGCGGCGCCCACCGCCCGCAGCAGGGAGGCATGGAAGAACATCAGCCCGGACAGGCTGATCGCGACCGTGACGCCGCTGAACAGCACCGTGCGGCCGGCCGTGCCCAGGGTGTGCTCGAGGGCCTGCTCCAGCGCCTGCGGGCTGGGCGCGGCGTCCGCGTCCTCGCCGCGATCCACGGCGGCCAGGTGGAGCCGGCGCACCTCCTCGCGGTACCGGCTGACCAGCAGCAGGCCGTAGTCGATGCACAGCCCCAGCCCCAGCACGCTCACCACGCTGGGCACGCTCGAGTCCAGTTCGATCAGATAGGAGAACCCGAGCAGGCAGGCCAGCCCCCCCGAGATGGAGGCGATCGCGCCGACGATCGGCAGCCCCGCCGCGAGGAGCCCGCCGAAGACCAGCACCATCACGAGCAGGCTGAGCGGAAGCGCGATCGCCTCGCCGATCCGCAGATCATCCTGGACGTGCCCGTTGATCTCGTCGATCAGCGACTGCACGCCGCCGATCGTGATGCGTACCCCGGGGCCGGTCCTGAGTTGACCGGCCAGCTGCTCCAGACGCGCCTGCACGATGTCCGTCGTCGCCCGGCGGGCCTCGGTCGACAGGCCGGGGGCCAACCCGACGCTGACCAGGATCGCCGTTCCGTCGACGGCGACGAAGGGGGAGGGCCTGGCGGGCGGGACGAACGGGTCGAGCACGGCCGCCACGTTGGGCACCGCGGCCAGCTTGGGCCGCTGGCCGGCCAGCGCGGACGCCACCGCGGGATCGGCCGGGTCGACGCCCTCGACCAGGAGCAGCACCGAGCCGCCGTCCTTCTCGGCCCGGCTCAGCAGGGCGAGCCCGTCGTTGCTCTCGCCGGGCACCTCGGGGAAGTCGCCGGCCTTCAGCCGGTCGAACAGGCTCTGCCCGCCCAGCGACCCGGTGGCCGAGGCGAAGCCGAGGAGCACCAGCACCAACCAGCCCGCGACGATCCACCGCGCCCAGCGGTGGACCAGACGCCCCAGGGAGTGCAGCACGCCGCTAGCGTGACAGGCGTGCCGGACCTGTTCACTCCCGACCCCGGTGATCCCGACGACGTGTCGGAGGGTCTTCGGGTGGGCACCATCGCACCTCTGGCCGTACGGATGAGGCCCCGCTCGGTCGAAGAGCTGATCGGTCAGGCCCACCTGCTCGCCCCCGGATCACCGCTGCGCCGCCTGGCCGACGGCGAGGCGGGTCGGGCGGGCCCGAGCTCGGTGATCCTGTGGGGGCCGCCCGGGACCGGCAAGACCACCCTGGCCCACGTCGTGTCCCGCGCCACCGGACGGCGTTTCGTGGAGCTCTCCGCGGTCACCGCCGGGGTCAAGGACGTGCGTCGGGTGATGGAGGAGGCCCGGGACCTGGCCCACCTGAACCGCCGCGAGACGGTGCTGTTCCTGGACGAGATCCATCGCTTCACCAAGGCCCAGCAGGACGCGCTGCTGCCGGGCGTGGAGAACCGCTGGGTGGTGCTGATCGCCGCGACCACCGAGAACCCCTCGTTCAGCGTGGTCGCGCCGCTGCTCTCCCGATCGCTCCTGCTCACCCTGCGATCCCTGGACGATGCGGACGTCGCCACGCTGATCGACCGGGCGGTGGCCGACCCGAGGGGTCTGGACGGCGCGGTGCGGCTCGCCGAAGACACCCGCGCGCACCTGGTCCGGATCGCCGTCGGGGATGCCCGCCGGGCCCTGACGGCGCTGGAGGCCGCCGCCGGGGCGGCGCTCAGCGCGGGCGAGGCCGAGATCACCCTGGCGATGGCCGAGCAGGCGGTGGATCGGGCCGCGGTGCGCTACGACCGGGCCGGGGACCAGCACTACGACGTGGCCAGCGCGTTCATCAAGTCGATCCGCGGCTCCGACGTCGATTCCGCCCTGCACTACCTGGCCCGGATGCTCGAGGCGGGG
This sequence comes from Kineosporiaceae bacterium, assembly GCA_049283855.1. Lineage (GTDB taxonomy): Bacteria > Actinomycetota > Actinomycetes > Actinomycetales > Kineosporiaceae > JADJPO01. The sequence goes on along the minus strand of JBAPWU010000608.1, from coordinate 203 downwards.
GAGGACCCCCGGTTCGTGGCCCGCCGGATCATGATCTCGGCCAGCGAGGACATCGGGATGGCCGATCCGACGGCGCTGCAGACCGCGGTCGCCGCGGCCCAGGCGGTGACCCTGATCGGCATGCCGGAGGCCCGGATCATCCTCGCTCAGGCGGTGGTCCACCTGGCGACGGCGCCGAAGTCGAACGCGGCCTACCTGGCGAT
>JBAPWU010000607.1:0-1958 GCA_049283855.1 Kineosporiaceae bacterium | reverse complement strand
CCCCGACCGACCCCAGCGGCCGGGCTCCGGCGTTCTCGGCCGCTGCGGCGTCCAGCATGCTCTGTGCCACGGTGCGGCCGTCCGCGAGACGGGCGTGCTGCACCTGCGGGCCCTCGGGGTTGGAGGTGAGCGCGAGGACGAACACCCCGCGGCCGGTCTCTGCGGCCAGATCGAGCAGCGGGCGCAGCGACCCGAACCCGAGGTAGGCCGAGGCGGTCACCGCGTCGGCGGCCAGCGGCGAGCCCTCCCCCACGAACGCATCGGCATAGGCCGCCATGGTCGAACCGATGTCTCCGCGCTTGGCATCGGCGACCATCAGGGCTCCGGCCGACATCCCTTCGGCCAGAACGCGTTCCAGCACGGCGACGCCGCGCGACCCGTGCCGCTCGAAGAAGGCGCACTGCGGCTTGAGCACGGCGACCCGAGCGGCCAGCGCCTCGACCACGGTCAGTGAGAACCGCTCCAGGCCGGCCACGTCGTCGCTCAGCCCCCACTGGAGGAGCAGCTGCGGGTGCGGGTCGATCCCCACGCACAGCGGGCCCCGGGCGGCCATCGCCGCCACCAGCCGCGCCCCGAACGCCTCACGAGTCATGGGCACGTCCGATCGCCTCCTCGAAACGGTCGAATCCCCGCTGCGCCAAGGCGTCCGCGAGTTCCGAGAGCACCCTGGCCGGCGCCGAGGGATCGTGGAAGGTCGCCGTGCCGACCTGCACCGCGCCGGCCCCGGCCGCCACCAGCTGCAGCGCGTCCAGTCCGGTCAGCACCCCGCCGATGCCCACGATCGGGCCCGCGGGGATCCTCCCGGCACGCATCGCGGCGAACACCTGGTAGACGCAGCGGACGGCGATCGGCCGGATCGCGGGACCGGACAGCCCCCCGGTGATCCCGGCCAGGGCCGGTCGCAGGGTGTCTGTGTCGATCACCATCCCCAGGGTCGTATTGATCATCGAGAGGCCGTCGGCGCCCGCCTCCAGGCAGGCCCCCGCGATCACGGAGAGGTCGGTGACGTCCGGCGAGAGCTTGGCCAGCACCGGTAGTCGCCCGGCCACCGCCTCGACCACCGCGGTCACCACCTCGCTGCTCGAGCGCGGATCACAGGCGAAGACCAGACCGCGGTTGGCCACGTTCGGGCAGGAGATGTTCACCTCGATCGCACTCACCCCCGGCTCCCCGGCCAGCCGTGCGGCGAGCTCGGCGAACTCGGCGGCGTCGCCGCCGGCGATCGAGACCACGGCCCGGGCGCCCGCCTCGCGCAGCCAGGGCAGGTCGTGGGCGCAGAACGCCTCGATCCCCGGGCCCTGCAGGCCGATGCTGTTCAGCATGCCCGACGGTGTCTCGGCCATGCGCGGCGTGGGCCGCCCCGGCCGGGGGGCGCGCTGGATCGACTTGGTGACCACGGCGCCGAGTGCGGCCACGTCGAGGAAGGGGGCCAGTTCACGCCCGGCGGCCGAGCAGCCGCTGGCGGTCAGCACCGGGTTGGGCAGGGTCAGGGGACCGAGCCGGGTGTTCAGGTCGAGGGTCGGCCGGGTCATGGCTGCACGACCTTCCCGATCGCGTCCCAGACGATGGTCGAGCCGTCGAAGGTCGGGCCGTCGGTGCAGGTGCGACTCATCCGAAGGCCGCCGTCAGCGGTGCGCACCGGCAGGACGCAGGTCATGCAGACACCGATCCCGCAGGCCATCGCCTCCTCCACCGCACACCAGGACCGGGCACCGGCGCCCTGACACAGCTCGCTGACCGCGCGCAGCATCGGCATCGGCCCACACCCGTAGACCTCGGGTGCCGCCACCGATCGACCCGCCACCGATCGGGCCGCCACCGATCGGGCCGCCACCGATTGCGCCGCCACCGAGGCGATCGCGGCACCGAGCACCTCGGTGACCCGGCCCCGCTGCCCCGCGCTGCCGTCGTCCGTGGTCACATGCACCTCCGCGGCCAGGGCCCGGGCCGCCTCCACC
>JBAPWU010000606.1:0-2604 GCA_049283855.1 Kineosporiaceae bacterium | reverse complement strand
CGAGCCCGGCCTCGGGCGCCCCGGCGGCGCGCGCCACCACGCGCACCAACGACGTGCTGGTGGTGATCAGCCTGCGCGGCGGGTTCGACGGGCTGTCGGCGATCGTGCCGGCCGCTGACGCCAACTACGCCCGCTCCCGGCCGAACATCGCGGTCCCCGCCTCGACCCTGAAGAAGGTCGATGCGACCTTCGGGCTCGCCCCGGGCCTGAAGGCCCTCTACCCGTTGTGGGACGCGGGCAAGGTGGCCGCCGTGCACGCGGTCGGCCAGCAGGACCCGACCCGCTCGCACTTCGAGGCGATGGCCGAGATGGAGCGGGCGGCCCCGGGCTCCTCGCTGCGCACCGGCTGGATCGACCGCAGCATCGGCATGCTGGCCAACGCCGGGCCCTTCGCCGGCGCGCAGGTGGGCAACAGCACCATGCCCGCCTCGATGTACGGCGAGCACAGCAAGTTCGCCGTCGCGTCGCTGAAGGACATCAAGATCGGCGTCGGCGAGGACCTGGTCCCGGTCTCGGCCTGGAGCCGCTCGCTGACCCAGCTGCACCGGGGCGCCCGGCCGGACGTCGTCAAGCCGACCGCCGACGCCATCGCCGCGGTGGGCAGGCTCAAAGGCGTGCCCGCCTCGGTGGAGGCTGCCGCCGCCGGGTACCCGAACGGCCAGGTCGGTGCGGCCCTGCACGACGTGGCCCGGCTGATCAAGGCCAACCTGGGCATGACCTTCGCCACCGTGGACATGGGCAACTACGACATGCACCAGAACCTGGGCGGTGCCACCGGAGGCTGGATGTTCAACCAGCTGACCGAGCTGTCCGGCGCCCTGGCCGCCTTCGCCAAGGAGCTCGGCCCCGACCTCGACCGGGTCACGGTGATGACCATGAGCGAATTCGGACGGCGGGTGGCCCAGAACGGGTCCGGCGGGCTCGACCACGGCCACGGCAACGCCGTCCTGGTGATGGGTGGCGGGGTGAACGGCGGCAAGGTGTACGGGCAATGGCCCGGGCTGGCCCCCGGCGCCCTCGACTCCGGCGACCTCAAGGCCACCACCGACTACCGCACCCTGACGGCCGAGATCCTGACCAAGCGCTGCGGCATCTCCGGGGTGAACCAGGTCTTCCCCGGCTACAGGGCCGGCGACCTCGGCGTGGTCACGGCCCGCGCCTGACGCATCCGAGACCTCGCCGCACTTGGCAGACTCCTGGGTCATGACCCCCGCACCCGAACCCTCCGACGTGCCCGACCTGCCCGACGTGCCCGACTGGGACCTGGACGACGCCACCATGCGACGCACCGGCTCGGTCAAGTGGACCTGGCAACCCGGCCACGTGCTTCCGGCCTGGGTGGCGGAGATGGACGTGACGCCGTCCGCCGCCATCCGCGCTGCCCTGGCGGATGCGCTGCAGCGCAACGCCTTCGGCTACCCCGCCCGGGACGACGTGACCGGGCTGCCCGAGGCGACCGCGGCCTTCCTCCAGCGCCGGTTCTCCCTGACGGTCGACCCCAGGTGGGTGGTGCTGACCGGCGACGTGATGGCCGGGGTCCGGCTGGTGCTGGACACGCTGTGCGAGAAGGCGCCCGTGGTGGTGCCGGTGCCGTCCTACCCGCCGTTCCTGGAGGTCCCCGGGGTGACCGGTCGCGCCCTGGTCACTGTGCCGTGCCTCGGCCGCGAGCTCGACCTGGACGCGATCGGCGACGCCCTCGCCGGCGGCGCGCGCACGGTGTTGCTCTCCCAGCCGCACAACCCGCTCGGCCGGGCCTTCACCGTGGGCGAGCTGGCCGGGCTGCGCGACGTGGTGCTGGCCCACGGAGCCCGGGTGATCAGCGACGAGATCCACGCCCCACTGGTGCTGGACGGCGCCCGGCACGTGCCGTACGCCAGCATCGAGGGCACCGCCGACCATGTGACCACGGTGCTCGCGCCGTCCAAGGCCTGGAACATCCCCGGGCTGAAGTGCGCCCAGATCATCGCCGGGAACGGCGCGGACCTGGCCGCCCTGCGGACCGTGCCCCTGGTCGCCAACCACGGCACGTCCTCGCTGGGGATCGTGGCCGGCGTCGCCGCCTACACCCACGGCGAGCCCTGGCTGGACGCCGCCCTGGTGCACCTCGCGGCACAGCGCGAGGCCTTCGGATCCCTTCTGGCGCAGCATCTTCCGCACGTGTCGTGGATCCCGATGGAGGCCACCTACCTGGCCTGGGTCGATGCCCGCGGCACGCAGCTGGCCGATCCGGCCGAGACCGCGCTGCGCGACGGCCAGGTCATGCTGCACCCCGGCCGCCTGTTCGGGCCGGGCTATGACGGCTTCGTCCGGATCAATCTGGCCACCTCCCGCGAGCGCCTCACCCGCATCGTCACCGCCCTGGCCCGGGCCTGGCCCCTCCCCTGACCGCCCAGGAGCAGGGTCAGGGGGCGGAGTCGATCACGGGGGCACCGTCGGTGGTGCGGACCACGCGCGGGATGGCCGCCACCAGCAGCACCTGCACCAGGGCCACCAGGACCAGGGCGATCATCACCCGGTGCGTGGCCCCGGCCAGCCCGTCGCGCACGAACTCGACCGCCTGGGCCGAGCCCGCCCGGACCTGTCCGCCCAGAGCCAGGGTCGCGG
>JBAPWU010000605.1:0-3061 GCA_049283855.1 Kineosporiaceae bacterium | reverse complement strand
CCGGGGCACGGCCCGGCTCCAGGAGCCGGTCGAACCAGCTCCAGCCCAGGACGGCGACGAAGGCGACGATCCCCCCCGCCGATGCGGTCCTGCGGGTCCGTTCGGCCAGTTCGCGACGGAACGCGGCAGTCGGCGCATCCTGACCCTGGTCCTCGCTCACCATTCCTGCCTGGTGCTTCACAGTCTCGTGCCTGTCTCCCGCTGTGATCAACTACTGCCCGGTTGGAGACTCTCGAGGAGGTGGGGGGTGCTTTCGCGCAGGCGGCTCAGGAGTGGGTGTGTGTCCTCGTCGGACAGTCGGCCCTGGGTCAGCCAGGCGATGCTCGGCGCCTTCGCGTTGACGCCGTCGTCGCCCCCAGTCCGGCTATCGCCGTCGCCGTCGGGGTCCGTGGAGCTGTCCTCGGTGAGGAGGCGATGGGTGAGGGTGCGCGCGACGTGGAGGGTGCGTTCCAGGGGTGACGCGTCGGGCAGGAGGGGCTCGTGGTGGCGAGCGATCAGGGTGGTGATGTGCTGGGGGAACTGCCAGGATTCGAGCAGTTGGGCGCCGGCTTGGTCGTGGCAGATCCCATAGAGGTCGTCCTCTGCGCGGGCCACGTCGGCGTAGTCCGCGGGTAGGGGAAGGCATAGACGGGGGAGCGGCTGTTGTTGGTGCAGCACGGCGGCCCCGAGTGTATGGAGCAGGCCCAGACAGAAGGCGTCGCCGCGGTCGGCGCCGAGGATGGGCGCCACGTGTTCGCTGGCGCATGCGGTGGTGGCGGCGGCCTGCCAGAACCGGGTCGGGGCGGCGGCGGGGGAGTCCAGGCCGGTCGCGGCGACGACGGCGAGGGCCTTGATCGTGTGGAAGCCGAGCACGGAGACCGCGAAGAGCAGACTGCTGACTCCTCCGGCGAGACCGTAGTAGGGGGAATTGGCGACTCTCAGGATCCGGGCGGTGAAGACGGCGTCGGCTCCGATGGCCTGGGCGAGGTCGATCGCGGAAGCATCGGGATCGTCGGTCAGGCGCATCACAGTGAGCGCGACAGGGGATCGGTCAGGCAGTCTTGCCTGCCACGGGGTGGCGTGGCTGGGGGCGCTCACCGCGGACCCCGGGGCTGGGGGAGGGGAAGGGCCGCCGCGGGGCCGTTCTCGGAGGCCGGTGCGACCCGGTAGCTGCCCGGCCCAGTGGCTTTGGCCAGGTACATGCTGTGGTCGGCGACACGCAGCAAGGACTCCGGGGAGGTGGAGTCGTCGGGCAGAGCCAGGCCGAGGCTGGCGGAGACTCGGACATCGTGTCCGTTGACTCGCACGGGTTTCGCCAGTGCGGTGAGGAATCGTGTGGCCGCTCTCTCGGCGGCGTCGGTGTTGCTGATCATGCGTAGGATGACAACGAACTCGTCCCCGGCGATGCGGGCGACCAAGTCGTGATCGCGGGCGCTGTCCTCCAGCCGGTTGGCGATTTCGATCAAGACCCGGTCGCCGGCTTCGTGGCCGTGGGCGTCGTTGATCTGTTTGAAGCCGTCGAGGTCGCAGAACATGAGCGCGAAGTCTCGGTCCGTCCCGTGGCGGCCGTCCAGGAGGTGGGTCAGCGCCTCGACCAGACGGCGGCGGTTGGCCAGCCCGGTGAGCGCGTCGTGACTGGCTTGGTAGGCCAGTTGGTCTTCCCAGGCACGGCGAGCGGTGACGTCCTCTGCGGTGCCGATGAAACCGGCCGCCCGCTGCCGGGTGGTCACCGGCGCCAGTCGCAGAGTCACCCACCTGGGCCCGTCGTCGACGGGCTGGATCCGGATCGTGTGCTCTGCAGGCGAACCGGCCAGGACCTGCTGTACGACGCGGTTGACGTGCGGCAGGTCCTCGGGGTGGATCACGCTGAGCCACCCGGTGCCGAGCAGGCGCGACTGACTCATCCCGGCCAGGCGCTCGAACCAACGGTTGACGTAGCTGAGCCGGGCACCGGCCTCGGACATGACAATGCCGACCGGGGCGTGTTCGGCCAGGGCAAGGAACCGGTGTTCGGCCTCTCGGGCGGCCTCGTCTGCGTCGCGGGTCCACCGCAGCGTCAGCACCCAGCCCGCGGACTCCACGGCGATGGCCTCCACGTCGACGGGGATCCGAGTGGCGTCCGGTCGGTAGACCGCAGCGGGAGCGGGCCCGCCGTCAGCGTTCATCAGGTGTTCGGTCACCATCCGCCAGTCGTCCGGGCCGGTGATCCCAGCCGCGGCAATGGCCGTCTCGCCCAGGCTGAGCAAGGGTGCGCCGATCACCTGAGTGCCGTTCAGTCCCAACAGGTCCACGGCCAACGGGTTAGCCCAGGCAACCACCTGAAGCTCCCCTGTCAGCGCCAGCTGCGCCGCCCCCCGATCGGCGGCCACGCCTATCAACCGGGCCACCACGTCGACTCCGGACAGCTCGCCTGGCACCTGGTCAGCGGCCGCGAGACCCTGACCGGGCGCCGGCAGGGTCGTCGGCTCACCGTCCACACCGCGAGTATCGGCCGGCCACAGCGCCTCCTGAACCGCTCAGCGGACGACGTCACCCACGCTCACCCGTGGCCCTACGTGCATACTCATCTCGTCGAGTGCTGGGTCGCCAACGTACGGCGGGAGTGCACCGACCGCACCTGATCATCGGCTGACGTCACCTGGGGGCCGTCCTGGGTGCCTACGTCGAGCACTACGACCGGCACCGTCCCCACCAGTCTCTGGAGCAGCTACCTCCGCAGCCACGACGACCGGGACTGCCTGCGCCGAACGGCTCGATCGTGCGCCGCAGCGACTCCGCCACTCCGCGGCCCGCTCGATGTGATGGCCTACCGTCGGGACATGCCTGCCCCGACGCCGCCGACGGCTCAAGACGCGGCCACCGCCCGCCAGATCCTGCTCGACGGGCTGGCGCACGAGATCGGCGTGTTCGAGATCCTCAACCAGTTGGCGCCCCTGCACCCGCGGAACAACACCTTCCCGGGTGAGGTCTTCCTCCGCCTGGCCGGCGACGCCCTCGACTGGGCCGGGGTCGACCGGGCTCATCCGGTCGACCTGGCCGGGATGGTGGAACGTTTCCTGCTCGAGTGCAGCTTCACCGGCCG
>JBAPWU010000604.1:0-3751 GCA_049283855.1 Kineosporiaceae bacterium | reverse complement strand
CACGAGGCCCGGGTGGCGTGCCGCCACCCCCACCCACGGGCCGCGACCGCGACCGGTCGGGTCAGCGCCGACCCCACGTCAGACCCGCAGCGACGTGCGGCCGGAGGCCAACGGGGCCAGCGCTCCGGCCCTGGCCAGGGACCGGGCCAGGGCCCAGCCACCGAGGCCGGCGATCACGGCCCCCGAGACCACCGCGAGGGCGATGTAGACGGACGTGTACCCGGTCGAGAACTCGGGGTAGTAGAGGAAGCTGTCCAGCAGGCCGACCGCCACGCCCGCGCCCGCCCCGGTGAGCATCGCGGCCGGCAGCCCGAACCGGCGGTAGAGCAGCACCGCGAGGACCATCTCGGCGCCCAGGCCCTCGAGCAGCCCGTACCAGACGGTGGAGAACCCCCACGTGTTGCCGAGCAGGGCCTCGAGCACCGCGGCCACCAGCTCGACATAGATCGCCGCCCCCGGCTTGCGGATCACCAGCCCGCCGAGCACGCCGGGCAGCAGCCACAGTCCGGCCAGCAGGGCCGAGGCGGGCGGGTAGAAGGACAGTGGGCCGGTGATGAGCTCCCAGGACTGCGAGACCACCCAGAAGAAGAGCCCGCCGGCCACTCCGAGCACGCTCGCCACCACGATCTCGACCACTCGCCACCGGGTGTGCGCCGCCCGGGCACCGACCAGACTGATCCCGCCGAAGGCGACCAGCAGGGCCGCGGGGATGGTCAGGTCCCCCAGGGGGCTGCCGAACAGCGAGCCGGACCGCGGCAGCCCGGTGGCCCAGACCAGTGCCCCGAGCGCCAGGCTGAGCCCGATCAGCAGGTGGTGGACGCCGCGCAGCCGGGTCGCCGGAGGTCCGGCGACGTCCTCCGGGGTGGCACCGCTGATGCGGTGGTGGGTCGGCATGGTGATCCTCCCGAAGGTCTGTTCAGGAGGGGGACCGGTCACCCGGTCGAGACTCGACTCCCTTCGCCGGCATGACCCGGATCAGGTTCGAGGGTCTGCAGTCGCCTGCACTCTCAGCACCTCACGGGTGCTCCCCTGTCGCAGCCACGACGGTACACCGGATATGTCCCGCCCGCATGCGGCGCCGATCATGCCCACCGCTGCCATGATGGGGCGGTCGGACATGGGGAGGTCGTCGTGGGATCGCTGGTCTGGAAGGCACTCGGCACCGGGGCCGCCGTCTTCGCCGCCGCCCTGGCGGAGAAGGGCATCACCACCGCGTGGCGGGCCGCGACCGGTGAGGAGCCGCCGATCCATCCGGAGAACCCGGACATCCACTGGGGTGAGGCCGTGACCTGGGCCCTGCTCTCGGGCGCGGCGATCGGCCTGGCCCGGCTGGTGGCCACCCGCCGCGCCGCCGCCTACTACCGCAACTCCTCCGGTTCGCTCCCGAAGTCGCTCGTCGCCAAGCGCTGAGCGGCTCACTCCACGAGCACGCCGCCCTGGACCACGTGACGCACCAGGGGGACGCCGGGCCGGTAGGCGAGGTGCAGGTAGGACGGCGCGTCCAGGATCGCCAGGTCGGCCCGCGCGCCCACGGCGGTCACGCCGATGTCGTCGCGGCGCAGGGACCGGGCCCCGCCCGCGGTGGCCGACCACACGGCCTCGGCCGGGGTCATCCGCATCTCGCGCACCGCGAGCGCGATGCACAGCGGCATGGAGGAGGTGTACGAGGACCCCGGGTTGCAGTCCGTGGCCAGGGCCACCGTGACGCCGGCCGCGAGGAGGGCCCGGGCATCGGGGTAGGGCGAGCGGGTGGAGAACTCCGCCCCCGGCAGCAGGGTGGCGACCACACCGGCGTCGGCCAGGGCCGCGACATCCTGCTCCGTCAGGTGGGTGCAGTGATCGGCCGAGGCCGCGCCCAGCTCGGCGGCCAGTTGCGCCCCCGGCCCGTGACCGAGCTGGTTGGCGTGGATGCGGGGCAACAGGCCGCGGGCCATCCCGGCGGTCAGGACGGCGCGCGCCGCGTCGGCGTCGAAGGCCCCGCGCTCGCAGAACACGTCCACCCAGCGCGCCTGCGGGGCACAGGCGTCGAGCATCGCCCCGGTCACCAGGTCGACATAGCCGACCGGATCGTCGGTGAACTCCGGAGCCACCACGTGCGCACCGAGGTAGGTGGTCTCGGCGGTCAGGGCGGCCGCCACGCGCAGGGAGCGGGCCTCGTCGGCAGTCGTCAGCCCGTACCCCGACTTGATCTCCACCGTGGTGGTGCCCTGGCGGCGCATCTCCTCGACCAGCCGGCACGCGCGGGCGGCCAGCGCGTCGTCCGAGGCGGCCCGGGTGGCGGCGACCGTGGCCCGGATGCCGCCGGCGGCGTAGGGCTGTCCGCTCATCCGGGCGGCGAACTCCTCGGCACGGTCCCCGCCGAACACCAGGTGGGCGTGGGCGTCGACGAACCCGGGCAGTGCGCATCCGCCCCCGACGTCCAGCACGGTGTCGGTCACGGTGGCCCCGAGCTGCGCCGCCGGTCCCACCCACGCGACCAGGCCGTCGTCCACCACGATCGCGGCGTCGCGGACGATGCCGAGCCGGGCCCGGTCCCGGTCCTGGCCCGGTCGCGCCCACGCGGGATCGTTCGTGACCAGCTCACCGATCCCGGTCAGAAGCATCGAGGCCATGCGGGCCACGGTACGGGCCGGTCGCAGCGCTCATCGACCGTTCACCTCACCGACGCGCGCCGGGCACGTTCGTGTGGCGTCGGGGGGCCAGGTTGGGCCAGGTGCCGGCCCGATACCAGTGCTACCAGCTCGAGCAGGGCTGGTTCTGGCGGCTGCTCGGGGCCAACAACCGCGCCCTGGCCCACAACCCGTCGCCCCTGAGCGACCAGCAGGCAGCGATCGCGGACGTCTCGGGGGTCGCCGCCCTCGCGGCTGACGCGCCGATCGACGTGGTGGCCGACGGGAGGACCTGGCGTTGGGTGCTGCTCGACCAGGGCACGGTGCGGGCGGTGTCGACGATCAGCTACGCCCGCCGGCCTGACTGCGTGCGCGCCGTGACGCGCTTCCGGCGCAGCGCAGTGCTGGCTCCGGTGAGTGAGGAGCCGCTGGTCGCGGCACACTCATCCGAGTGAGCACCTCCCTGGCCGACGCGTGCGCCGATCGGGTCGTCGTCCTGGACGGCGGCCTGGCCACCGAGCTGGAGCGAGCCGGCCATGACGTCTCCGGCGCGCTCTGGTCGGCGGCCCTGCTGCGCGAGGATCCGGACGCGGTCCGTGCCGCGCACCAGGCCTACTACGCCGCGGGCGCCCGGGTGGCGACCACGGCCAGCTACCAGGCGAGCTTCGCCGGGTTCGCTGCCGCCGGCCTCGACCGGGACGAGGCCGTCGCCCTGATCACCCGCTCGGCGACCCTCGCCGCCGAGGCCCGAACGGCGTGCGGGCTCGACGGCCAGGCCTGGGTGGCCGCCTCGGTCGGCCCCTACGGTGCGGTGCTCGCCGACGGCTCGGAGTACACCGGCGCCTATCCCGGCCCGTGCGACACGGTGTCCGGCCTGCGCGCGTTCCATCGACCGCGGCTGGAGGTGCTTGCCGGCGCCGGCGCGGACGTCCTGGCCTGCGAGACCATTCCCAGCCTGGCCGAGGTCGAGGCGCTGCTGGCCGAGCTGGCCTCGCTCGACGTCCCGGCCTGGATCTCCCTGACCACGGTCCTGGGCCCCGGCGGGCGCCTGCTCACCCGGCGCGGCGAGGACGCCGGTGAGGCCTTCGCGATGGCCGCCGACGTGCCGTCCGTGATGGCGGTGGGGGTGAACTGCACGGCAC
>JBAPWU010000603.1:0-3149 GCA_049283855.1 Kineosporiaceae bacterium | reverse complement strand
CGCCGAGGCTGCGGCGCCTGGCGACGGGCCTCGCCGCCCTGCTCATCCTGGCGGCGGTGACCCTGTCCGTCGTCCGGGTGTGGTCTGCGGGGTCAGCGAGACTCGGCCAGCCAGCGGGCGGCACCGTCCAGGTCAGGATGGCGGAAGCGGAACCCATTGCCCTGCAAAACCTCCGGTGACATGCGGGTGCTGGCGAGGATCTCGGAGGAGAACTCACCGACGACCGCCCGCAGCGCGAAGGCCGGTGCCGGCAGCAGGGTCGGCCGGCCGAAGGCCCGCCCGAGGGCGCCCACCACGTCGCGGTTGCGCGCCACGCCGGGCGCGCACAGGTTGACCGGACCGGAGACGGTCGAGCGGATCAGATGCTCGATCGCCGCGACCTGGTCGGCCAGAGTGATCCAGGACCACCACTGCCGGCCGTTGCCGAGCGGGCCGCCCAGGCCCAGCTTCACCAGCGGGAGCAGCTTGCCGAACGCGCCGCCGTCCGGCGCCATCACCAGACCGGTGCGGGCGAGCACCACCCGCACCCCGCCCTGGTCGGCGCGCATCGCCTCGGCCTCCCAGGCCCGCACGACGTCGACCAGGAAGCCCTGCCCGCAGGGGGAGGCCTCGGTGAGCACCTCGTCGCCGCGATCGCCGTAGAACCCCTGCGCCGATCCGGAGACCAGGACCTGCGGCGGGGTGTCCATGGCGAGCATCGCGGTGACCAGGGTCCGCGTGCTGGTCACCCGCGAGGTGAGGATGGTCTGCTTGTAGCCGTCGCTCCAGCGCTTGTCCCCCACGCCGGCGCCGGCCAGGTTCACCGCTGCGTCCACCCCGGCGAGGAGCTTGGGGTCCAGGTCGCCCGTCTCCGGATTCCAGCGCACCTCGCCGGTGACCCGCGGGGTGCGGCGGACCAGCCGCAGCACCTCGTGGCCCGAGGACTGCAACTGGGTGACCAGCGCCGTACCGATCAACCCCGACGAGCCGGTGACCGCGACCTTCACCATGTCCACCCCTCCCAGGGGTTGTAATCGACCTCGAGCGGTTCCTGCGGGGGTCTCTCGTCCTCGGGCACGTGCTGCAGGTTGACCCGGATCCGGTACCAGAGCGAGCTGCGCCCACGCATACCGTCCACGAGCACGTCGGCCGGCGCGAGCTGAAGGGCCGCGCTCGGGTGACGGGCCTTCCACACCTCGAAACCTGCCATGGCTTCGGCCTTGGTCTTGGCCCGGGCGATCTCGATCAGGGGTAGTTGCGGAGTTCGCCGGCCCGATCCGTCCGAGCCTGGCGGAGGCTTCTCGGCCGGGCCGAGCTCGGCCGCCCGGGCCAGCAACGGCTCCAGCGATCCGCCGGCGCCGTCCATCCCGGCCCACGGGTCGCCGATCTGGGTGAACCGCTGCACCACCGTTCGGGGCGTGAACATCTCGGGCCGGCAGCCGGCGACCTCCGACCAGGCCAGGGGAGTGGACACCCGGGCATCGACCGTGGCCCGCACCGAGTACGCGGAGGCGACGGTGCGGTCCTTGGCGTTCTGGTTGAAGTCGACGAAGACACCGTGCCGCTCCTCCTTCCACCATCGGCTGGTGGCCAGGTCCGGCGCGCGCAACTCGACCTCGCGGGCCACGGTCTGCGCGGCCAGGCGCACCGTGGGGTAGGCCCACTCGGGGTCGATCCTGGCGTAGATGTGGAACCCGCGGGAGCCTGAGGTCTTCGGCCACCCGGTCAGCCCGTGGTCGGCGAGCACCTCCCGGACGACGAGCGCCACGTCCACGATCTGCGCCCACTCCACCCCGGGTACCGGGTCGAGGTCGATCCGCAGCTCGTCGGGCCGGTCCAGGTCTCCGGCGCGGACCGGGTGCGGGTTGAGATCGACGCAGCCCAGGTTGACCACCCAGGCCAGGCTCGCGGCGTCGGTCACCACGACCTCGTCGGCGAAGGTGCCGCGAGCGTAGGTGAGCCGGGCCACCTGCACCCAGTCGGGGCGCTTCTCCGGCGCCCGCTTCTGGAAGAAGGCCTCCTCGGTGATCCCCTTGACGTAGCGCTTGAGGATCATCGGCCTGTTGGCCACCCCGCGCAGCGCACCGTCGGCGACGCCGAGGTAGTACTGCACCAGGTCGAGCTTGGTCAGCCCGATGGCGGGGAAGACCACCTTGTCGGGATTGGTGATCGTCACCTCACGACCGGCGACCTCAAGCACCCTTGTCACCGGTCACCACGCCAGGTCACAGGCCGAGGTCGGCCTCGAAGGCGCCTTCCTCGAGCCGCTCCTTGACCGTGACCAGGAACCGGGCGGCGTCCGCCCCGTCCACGATCCGGTGGTCGTAGGACAGCGCGAGGTAGGCCATCGACCGGATCGCCAGGGTCTCGCCGTCCGCATCCTTGACCACGACCGGGCGACGGACGACGGCGCCGGTGCCGAGGATGCCGGTCTGCGGCTGGTTGATGATCGGGGTGTCGAACAGGGCGCCCCGGCTGCCGGTGTTGGTCAGGGTGAACGTGCCACCCCCGAGTTCGTCCGGGGTGATCTTGTTGTTCCGGGTGCGGTCGGCCAGGTCGGCGATCTTGCGGGCGATCCCGGCGATGTTCATGCCGCCGGCGCCCCGGATGACCGGCACCAGCAGCCCCCGGTCGGTGTCCACCGCAACACCGAGGTTCTCCTCGTCGTAGTAGACGACCTCGTCGCCGTTGATGCTGGCGTTGAGCACCGGGTACTGCTTCAGCGCCTCGACCGTCGCCAGAGCGAAGAACGGCAGGAACGACAGCTTGACGCCTTCGCGGGCGGCGAAGTCCGCCTTGGCTGCCTCGCGCAGCCGCGAGATCCGGGTGACGTCGACCTCGAGCACGGTGGTCAGCTGCGCGGAGACCTGCAGCGACTCGACCATCCGCTGGGCGATCACCTTGCGCAGTCGCGACATCTTCACGGTCTGTCCGCGCAGCGCGGAGACGCGCACCGGCGCCTTGGCCGCGGGAGCAGGTGCGGACGGTGTGGGGGCGGCCGCCGCGGTTGCCGCGGCTGCCTCCTTGGCGGCAGCGGCGTCGAGCACGTCCTGCTTGCGGACCCGCCCGCCGACTCCGGTGCCGGCCACCGAGCTCAGGTCGACGCCACGGTCGCTGGCCATCCGGCGCACCAGCGGGGTGACATAGGCCGAGACGTCGCTGCCCAGGGG
>JBAPWU010000602.1:0-2410 GCA_049283855.1 Kineosporiaceae bacterium | reverse complement strand
GAGCTGAAGCAGGGCGGCACGATCGTCGAGGCCACCTCGGGCAACACCGGGATCGCCCTGGCGATGGTCGGCGCCGCCCGCGGGTACCGCGTGGTGCTGACCATGCCCGAGTCGATGAGCAAGGAGCGCCGGGCGCTGCTGCGCGCCTACGGCGCCGAACTGGTGCTCACCCCGGCCGCCGAGGGAATGCGTGGAGCCGTGGCCAAGGCCGAGGAGATCGGCCGTGACTCCGGTGCCGTCCAGGTGCGCCAGTTCGCCAACGAGGCCAACCCCGAGGTGCACCGCCGCACCACGTTCGCGGAGATCTGGGCCGACACCGACGGCCAGGTCGACGCGCTCGTCGCCGGCATCGGCACCGGGGGCACCATCACCGGGGTCGGCCAGGAGCTGAAGAAGCGCAACAGCGAGATCAAGGTGATCGCGGTCGAGCCGGCCGCCTCGCCGATCCTGAACGGCGGCGCGCCGTCCGGTCACCCGCTCCAGGGGATCGGCGCCAACTTCGTGCCCCCGATCCTCGACACGAGCGTCTACGACGAGGTGCTCGACGCCCCCAACGACGAGTCCGTGGCCTACGCGCGGCGGGCGGCCACGGAGGAGGGCCTGCTGGTCGGACTCTCCTCGGGCTCGGCCCTGTGGGGCGCGGCCCAGGTCGCCAAGCGGCCCGAGATGGCCGGCAAGCTGATCGTCGTGATCATCCCCAGCTTCGGCGAGCGGTACCTGTCGACGATCCTCTACTCCGACCTGATGGACTGACGCCGCCGTGTTCCGGGCACGCCAGGACGGCGCGGGGGTGGCGGTGAGCGAGCGGATCGGATGGCGGGCGCGGCTGCGCGAGGACGTCGACGCGGCGATCGCCCGCGACCCTGCCGTGCGCAGCCGGGCCGAGGTGATCCTCGGGTACCCGGGGCTGCACAGCATCTGGGTGCACCGGCTCAACCATCGCCTGTGGCTGCGCGGACACCGGCTGCTCGCCCGGCTGATCTCGCAGTGGGTCCGCGGCCGCACCGGGATCGAGATCCACCCCGGAGCCACGATCGGGCGGCGGTTCTTCATCGACCACGGCAACGGCGTGGTGATCGGCGAGACCGCCGAGATCGGTGACGACGTGATGATCTATCACGACGTCACCCTGGGCGGGCGCAGCCTGGCCAAGGTCAAGCGGCACCCCACGGTCGAGGACGGCGTGGTGATCGGCGCCGGGGCGCGCGTGCTCGGCCCGGTGGTGATCGGCAAGGGGGCCCAGATCGGGGCCAACGCCGTCGTGGTGCGCGATGTGCCGCCCGGAGCGGTCGTGGTCGGCATCCCGGGCCGGGCCCGGATGCCGGGTGGTCAGGCTCTGCCGGAGAAGCCGGCGCCGCTGCCCGAGCCCGGCGAGTCCGCGATCGACCCTGCCATCTGGATCTGACAGGTCCCCGTTCGCCGAATCGGGGCAAAGCAACCCGTGCTTTCCGCCCCTCGCCGGGTGACCATGGGGGTATGGCCAAGCGGGTGCTCGCCTACCTCGACGGAGGGCCGGCGAACGGGATGGTGGTGGAGCTCGACGAGCCCCACTGGGCTCCCCTGGGGGCGCTGACGATCGAGGTGGCCGGCCGCGCATACGTGTACCTGCGGGCCGATCAGCCCCGCCCGCCGGTGGGTCAGCCCTGGCGCTACGTTCCCGAGACGGTCGTGCAGCACAACGTCGAGTACCAGGCGGCCAACGACGACCCCTACGACGACTGAGCGGACGACCGAGCGGGACGGCGGCGCGGGGCGGGCCGATAGCCTGCCGCGGTGCAGCTGCGAACCCGGGACGTGGTCGCCGCCTGGGTGGCCAGCCGGGTGGCGCTGGTCGGTCTGGTCGCTCTGACCGCGTACCTGATCGGGTTCGACCTGACCCAGCGCCGGCAGTCGACCGGTGCCTGGTTGGCCGGACGCTTCTCCTGGGCAGACTCCTACCACTACCTGCGGATCGCCGAGAAGGGTTACCTGCCACCGGGTCTGGACTGTTGCGATCAGGCGTTCTTCCCCGGATACCCGCTGGCGATCCGGGCCGTGGCTCCGCTGGTCGGCGGGAACCTGATCGTGGCCGGACTGGTCGTGGCCCACCTGGCGGCCCTCGCGGCCGCCGTGCTGCTGTGGCGACTGGGCATCGCCCAGACCGGTGACCGCCGGGTCGGGGCGGTGGCGGTGCTGCTGCTGGCGGTCGCGCCGTACGGGGTGTTCCTGACCTCGGTGTTCACCGAGTCGCTGTTCCTGGCCCTGGCCCTGGGCGCCTGGTGGACGGCGCTGCGCGGGCGGTGGTGGTGGGCCGGGCTGCTGGCCGGGCTGGCCACCGGCGTGCGGGTGAACGGGCTCTTCCTGGGCGCCGGTCTGGCGGTGATGTACCTGGCCCGGCGGCGCGCGGACGGCGGGTGGCGCCGTCCGCGGC
>JBAPWU010000601.1:0-6609 GCA_049283855.1 Kineosporiaceae bacterium | reverse complement strand
GTGCACGCCGGCGGGGTCGCCGTGGCCGCCGGCGGACTGCTGCGGGTCGATGCCCTGACCGCCTATCTGCTGGCCGTGGTCGGCGTCGTGGCCCTGAACGCCACGTGGGCCGGCCTCGAGCCGCGTGCGGCGGCCTCGGCCCCGGACGGGTGGCTCGCGGGCCTGGTCTGCCTGTTCGTCGCAGCGATGAGCCTGGCACTGCTCGCCGACAATCTGGGCGTGATGTGGGTCGCGATCGAGGGGACCACGATCACCACCGCCTTCCTGGTCGGCTATCGCGGCGGACGGCGAGCGGTCGAGGCCGCCTGGAAGTACGTCGTCCTCGGCTCGGTCGGGGTGGCGGTGGCCTTCCTCGGCATCGTGCTGCTCTATGCCGCCAGCGATGCCGGAGGCGTGGCCACCCTTTCCTGGGCCGCGATGACTGCCCACCCTCTCGGCCTGGACCGCGACCTGACCCGGGTCGGGGCGGCCCTGGCCGCGCTCGGACTGGCGACCAAGGCCGGGCTCGCCCCGATGCACACCTGGTTGCCCGATGCCCACAGCCAGGCCCCGGCACCTGTGTCCGGGCTGATGTCCGGAGTGCTGCTGTCGGTCGCCTTCTACGCGATCCTGCGGATCAAGGCGATCAGTGACGCCGTGCTCGGCCCGGGCCAGATGCGGGGCCTGCTGGTCTCCGCGGGCCTGCTGTCGCTGCTGGTCGCCGCGGGACTGATCCTGACCCAGCGGGACTACAAGCGGATGCTCGCCTATTCGAGCATCGAGCACATGGGACTGCTCGCCCTCGGCGCCGCGGTGTCCGGACCGGTCGCGACGGCAGCGGTGCTGCTGCACATCCTCGGACACGGTCTGGCCAAGTCGACGCTGTTCGTCCTCGCCGGTCGACTGCTCGCCGCCGAGGGATCGACGACGATCGCCGACGTCCGCGACCTGCTCGGACGCCGACCGGCGATCGCCGTCCCATGGCTGGTCGCGATGGCCGCGCTGCTGGGCCTTCCTCCGTCCGGCCTGTTCTTCACCGAGGTCGCGATCATCGGTGCGGGGTTCGACCGCGGACTGGGGTGGGTGATGGCGGTCGCACTGGCGCTGCTGCTGATCGCCTTCACGGGGTTGGCCCGGCACACCCTGTCGATGACCCTGAGCCGGCCCGGCGCCCAGGGGATCCCGGGCGCGGGTCAGGGACGGGCCGGCCCAGCGGGCCCGCTGCTCCCGGTGGCGCTCGCCCTCACAGTGGTCGCCGGGATCGGGTTCGCCGCCTGGCCGCTCCGTGGGGTCCTGGCCGGAGCCGTGGCGGCGCTGGGGGTGGCGTCATGACGACCGAGGTGCGCAGGGCCGACCGGAGTCGAGTCGTGGCGCAGGCTCAGGCCCTGCTGGACGAGGGGTGGCGACTCGCCCTGGTCGCGGCACATCAGGACCAGAACGGCTTCCGGGTCGTCTACCTCTTCCTGCGGCCCGGCCGGGACCCGCTCGAACTCTGGCTACCCGTACCCGGGGACGACGTGTGGATCCCGACCCTGTCCGGGGTGTCCTACCCGGGCGGTCGATTCGAGCGGGAGGTCCGCGACCTCTACGGCATCGATCCCCGCGGGCATCCCCTGCCCCGGCGCATGGTCCGTCACGGTCACTGGCCGGCCGGGTACTACCCCATGCTGAGCGACGCGGCGCCGCATCCACCCTTCGAGCCGGATGTCGGTTCCTACCCCTTCGTCGAGGTCCACGGGGACGGCGTCTACGAGATCCCGGTCGGGCCGGTCCACGCCGGCCTGATCGAGCCCGGCCATTTCCGCTTCTCCGTCGTCGGAGAGACCATCCTGCGGATGAAGGCGCGACTGTGGTTCGTGCACCGCGGCGTGGAGAAGCTGTTCGAAGGCCGCCCGGTCGAGGACGGGATCGAGCTGGCCGAGCGGATCAGCGGCGACACGGCGGTGGGCCACACCCTCGCCTACGTGATGGCGGTCGAGCAGGCGACCGGCGCAAGGGTCTGCGCCGCCGACCATGCGCGCCGGGCCCTGCTGCTCGAACTGGAACGCCTGTACAACCACGTGAACGACCTCGGGGCCATCGTCAACGATGTCGGGCACGGCATCCTGCACGCGCACACCCAGCGCCTGCGCGAGGACCTGCTGCGGCACAACAAGCACGTCACTGGTCACCGGCTGCTGCGCGGGGGAGTGCGGATCGGCGGGGCCACCCTGCGCGCCGAGCCCGACCTGGGGCTGCTGCGCCGGGTCGCCCGGGAGACCGCCGAGATCGTCGAGATCGCGCTCGGCAATCACGTGGTGGCCGACCGGCTCGCCGGTACCGCGATTCTGGACGGCAAGCAGGCTCGACTGATGGGCACGCTCGGCTATGTGGCCCGCGCCTCGGGGCTGACGATCGACGCCCGCGTGGACCACCCGTTCGTGGAACTGCCCTCCGCGTTCCGCCCCGCCGTGCGCCAGAGCGGTGACGTGGAGGCACGGTTCCTGGTGCGTGCCGAGGAGGTCGCTGTCTCGACCGAGCTGGTGGCCCAGTACGCGCGGATGACTCGCGGCTCCTCGCCGTCGGCCGATCCCGCCGGTGGTCCAGCCGGCCCCGGACAGGGCCTGGGGATCGTCGAGGCGTGGCGGGGCACGCTGTGCCATCGGATCGAGATCGACGCCGGCGCGACGCTTCGCCGGGTCAAGATCGTCGATCCGTCGTTCTTCAACTGGCCCGCGCTGCCGGTCGCCCTGGCCGACACGATCGTTCCCGACTTCCCACTCGCCAACAAGAGCTTCAACCAGTCCTACGCCGGCAACGACCTCTGATCCACCTCGGTCGCTCGAGGAAGCGCTGCGTTCTGCCGATACCTACCGGTGGCCTCCGGACGTACGCGCGGACTCGCCGCCGGGGCGGCCCTGGTGCTCGGTGCGGTCGTCCTGGGAGCGCCACCGGCCGGTGCGGCCACGTCCGTCTGCGCAGCGATCGGTCGAGGCACGGTGCGGGGGCTGGTCACGCGCCCGGCCCGGGTCACGTTCGCCGTGGCCGATAGGTACGGCTCGACGCGCGTCACGCTGACCCAGTGCATCAGGACG
Organism: Kineosporiaceae bacterium; assembly: GCA_049283855.1. Lineage (GTDB taxonomy): Bacteria > Actinomycetota > Actinomycetes > Actinomycetales > Kineosporiaceae > JADJPO01. Next base: position 3,556 of record JBAPWU010000601.1, on the reverse strand, counting down.
GCGGGCGGGGGCTACCGCCAGGTGTGGCAGGACGGGGGCCATCTTCCTGCACGTCGACCCGGGCCGAGCCACCGCCGGCTGCGTCTCCACGTCACCGGGCACGGTGGTCCGCATGATGCGGACCACCGTGCCCGGTGACGTCGTCGTGATGGGTGTCAGGCAGGCCGTCTAGCCCTCGCGCTCGGTCACCACCACGACAGCCGGACCGTCGCCACGACGCCCGCGTGGTCGGAGGCCCACAGCGGCGGCGCGGCCTGGAACGGGGTGGCACCCAGGACCTTGGCCGAGATCGGGTAGGCGCCGTTACGGCCGAGGACCAGGTCGATCCGGGTGGACAGCTGCGAGGCCGGGTTGGTCAGGGTCCCCGACTGGCAGCAGGTCAGGCCCTTGTCGCCGGGCTGGGTCCACCAGGCGTCGCGGAAGCGCTGGGTGAGCGTGGCGTAGGTGGTCGTGGTCGAGCCGTCGGCCGCGGAGTTGAAGTCACCGGTGACGATGACGGGGCCCCAGGAACGCGCCGGGCCGGCCAGGAACTCGGCGGCCTGTGCCTCCTGCACGGCCGGGAAGGACTCGGTCTCGAGGTGGGTGTTGACGAACCGGAACCGCTCGCCGCGATAGCTCGCCTCGATCGAGGCCCAGCCCCGCTTGAACGAGATCGGGGCCGCGCCGGGCACCGGCGGGGTGAACTCCTGCTGCGCGGTGTAGTCCCGGTTCCGGGCACCCCACCAGTACAGGGAGGGGGTGTCCTCGTTGACCAGCACCACGTCCCGGTCCTTGAGCGTGACCAGGCAGGCGCCCACGGGGGTGTCGGGGGCGCACGGGCTCACCAGCGGCACGGGGCCGATGTTCGCGTTGTCGGACACCGAGGCCACCGCGTAGTGCAGTCCGCGAGCGCTCAGTTCGTCCTGCAGGATGGCCAGGAAGTCCTGCGTCTTCGGGACGCCCGGTCCGGAGGTCTCCCAGACCGTCACCTCCTGCAGGCCCACGAGGTCGGGGTCGCCGGACTGGATCTCGTCGGCCAGCGCCTCGGCGCGTGCCGGGAAGTCGGTGAACTGCGCCGTGCCGTAGATCATGGCCACCGCGCCCAGGAACGACGCAGTATCCGTCGCCACCAGCGCCGGGGTGAGGTCGGCCCCCAGGTAGAGGTTGCGCGTCATCACCTTCAGGTCCGTCGGGGTCTGGTTGGCGTGGGCCGTGGCCGGCACCACCGTGCCCATTCCCAGGGCAATCACCAGTGCGCCGACTGCGCGCATCGCGGACGATCGGACCTTGGCACGCATCAGCGATGCCCCTTTCACGGCGTTCCTACGGGGGGAGAACGCGCTCACCCTGGCGCTTTCCTCCAGTTCGGTCAACCACGCGAACTCCACGCCGGTGACGACTACATTGAGTCGCTTTGGGACGATCACCGGTCGGGCCGCCCACCCGCCCGCGAGCGGGCCGGTGACCTCGGTCCTCAGGCAGGCCCGCCGGGCGAGACGACCATGGGATTCCAGGACCGCGGCCACGGCCGCCGTCCGGATGCGCCGGGGCGCTGACCTGGTCGGTCGCATCGAAGGAGGCGCCATGAGTCGGCTCACCCTCGCCCGCAGCGCCGGGCCCGTCGTCCTTGCCCTGGCGCTGGTGACCGTCGTCCCGGTGCCGGCCGGAGCGGAAACCCTTGCCCCGCCGATGGTCTCCGGGTACCGCCTGAGCGACCTGGGCACCCTGGGAGGTCGCGCGTCGTCCGCCCTGGCCGTCAACGACCGTGGTCAGGTGGTCGGCTACGCGGAGTCGACGACCGGGCGGCGTCTGGCCTTCCTCTGGTCCCGCGGCGGCCGGATCCGTGATCTCGGCCTCCGGGGCGCGCCCGTGGCGATCAACGATCGCGGCCAGATCGCCGGGACGGCGTGCAGCAGTTCGGGCAGCTGCTATCCCTTCCTCTGGCACCGGGGCCGGGTGACCCGGCTCGATCGCCACGGCCTCAGCGGGAGCGTCCGGCTCGGCGGGATGAACGAGGCCGGGCAGATCGCGGGAGTGGATGCCCGCGGCGCCTTCGTGCTCTCCGGCACCACCGTGACCCGGCCGCCGAAGACTGCCACCACGCGGAGCCTGACCGCGGTCGAGGGCATCAACGCCCGCGGCGACGTCGTGGGCACCACAGCCCTGCGCCAGGGCACGGCGTGGAGTCCTCCCTACCGGGCCGCCCTGTGGCGGCGCGGCGGCGGGCCGGTCGACCTCGGCGCTCTCGGGGCCCCCGGTGACGTCTACAGCGCAAGTCACGCGAGCGCCGTCAACGACCGTGGTCAGGTCGTGGGCTGGTCCCAGACGGAGGCGCTCCCCGACGGGCACGCCGTCGTCTGGGACGGTGGCGTCATCGTCGACCTGGGCATCGCCCACCAGTCGGCCGAAGGGTCACGAGCGACGGATGTCAACGCCGGTGGAGTGATCGTCGGCCAGAGCGCCGTGGCACCTCCGGTCCCGATGGTCGACGGTGTCCATGCCGTGGTCTGGACGCCGACCGGGCCGGCGAAGCGGTGAGCCGCACCGACGTCGACGTGCTCGGGTGGCTGCTCGACTCGGACCCCTCGATCCGGTGGCAGACCGTGCGGGACCTCGTCGGCGCGACCGGCACCGAGGTCGCCTCCGAACGCGCTCGGGTCGCCGCCGAGGGCTGGGGCGCGCACCTGCTCGCCGCCCAGGGCGAGGACGGACTCTGGGCCGATGCCCTCTACAGCCCGAAATGGACCTCGACCACCTACACCCTGCTGCTCCTGCACTGGCTCGGCCTGCCGCCCGGCCACGCGCAGGCCCTGGCCGGGTGCCGGAGGGTGTGGGGCGAGGCCCGGGTCTACGGGGGCGGCCTGACCCTGGCGAAGACGGTGCGTGAGCCGGAGACGTGCATCACCGCGATGCTGGTCCTGCTCGCCGCCTCGTTCGGCCTCGAGGAGCCCCGCCTCGACGAGACCGTGCGCTGGCTGCTCGGACAGCAACTCCACGACGGCGGCTGGAACTGCGAGAGCATCCGGTCGGGCTCGCGGCACGGGTCCTTCCACACCTCGGTCTCGGCGCTGGACGCGCTGCTCGTCTACCAGCAGTCGGGCGGCCGCGTCCCGGTGGCCGAGGCGATGGCCGAGGGTCGCCGCTTCTTCCTCGACCACCGGCTCTACCGCTCGCACCGCACCGGCGCGGTGGTCGACCCGGCGTTCACCCGGTTCCCGTTCCCGCCGCAGTGGCACTTCGACGTCCTCAGGGGGCTCGAGCACTTCCGGGCCGCCGGCGCGCCGGCCGACGAGCGGCTCAGCGACGCGGTCGACATCCTGCGGGGCGCACGCCGCCGCGACGGCACCTGGCCGGTGCATCGCGCTCACCCGGGCAGGACTTGGTTCCGGATGGAGCCGGCCGGCCCGAGCCGATGGGCGACGCTGCGCGCATTGCGGGTGCTGCGGTGGTGGGACGCGGCGCAGTGAGTGGGTCGGCGCCGGCTCACTCGACGGGCAGCGGCCTCAGCCTCAGGCCCTGCATGCCGCCGTCCACGGCGAGTTCGGTGCCCGTCGTCGATCCCGCCCCCGGACTGCCC
>JBAPWU010000600.1:0-5111 GCA_049283855.1 Kineosporiaceae bacterium | reverse complement strand
CGCCGTCGGCTCGCCGGGTTCGCCGCGACCATGCACGCCGCGCACCCGATCCCGGCCGGCTGGCTGGACGCGCTCACCGACGACACGGTGGTGTGCCGGTGCGAGGAGGTGAGCGCCGACCGGCTGCGGGTCGCCGTCCACGACCTCGGGGCGAGCGATCCGCGCACGGCCAAGCTGCTCAGCCGCTGCGGGATGGGCTGGTGCCAGGGCCGCATCTGCGGGGAGAGCGTGGCCCGCGTGGTCACCGACGCCACCGGACGGCGGATGGACCACCTGAGCGACCCGCGCCCTGTCGCTGCGCCGATCAGGATGTCATCATTGGTGGAATCATCCGACAACTCCTCGTCGGATTGACCCCTGGAGGAACCGTGACCGAGACGACGTCTGCCGCCCCGTGGCGTGGGGTGCTCGTGGCCACCGCCCTGCCGCTGCGCCCCTCCGGTGCGGACCCGCTGGCGGTGGATCTCGACGGCTACGCCGATCATCTGCGCTGGCTCGCGGCCAACGGCTGCGACGGCGTGGTGCCGAACGGATCGCTCGGGGAGTACCAGACCCTGACCGAGGCCGAGCGGATCGCTGTGGTGCAGACCGCGTGTGCCGTGGCTCGCGAGGTCGCGGGCTTCGTCGTGATGCCCGGGGTGGCCGCCTACGGAGCGCGCGAGTCGCGCCGCTGGGTCGAGCAGGCAGCCGAGGCGGGTGCGCCGTGCGCCATGCTGTTGCCGCCCAACGCCTATCGCGCCGACGAGCGGGCGGTCGTCGAGCACTACCGCGAGGTGGCGCGGGCCGGGCTGCCGCTGGTGGCCTACAACAACCCCTACGACACCAAGGTCGACCTGACCCCGGCCCTGCTGGCCCGGCTGCACGGCGAGGGCCTGATCGTGGCGGTCAAGGAGTTCAGCGGCGACGTGCGGCGGGCCTACGAACTGGCCGAGGTGGCGCCGGGGCTCGACCTGCTGGTCGGGTCGGACGACGTGACCCTCGAGCTCGCACTCGGCGGCGCCGTGGGGTGGGTGTCCGGCTACCCGAATGCGCTGCCACACGCCTGCATGGACCTGTGGCGGGCCTGCGTGGCGGGTGATCTGGCCACCGCGCTGCCCCTGTACCGGCAGCTCCACCCGCTGCTGCGCTGGGACGCCAGGACCGAGTTCGTGCAGGCGATCAAGCTGTCGATGGACCTGGCCGGTCGCTACGGCGGCCCCTGCCGCCCGCCGCGGGTGCCCCTGCTGCCCGAGCACGAGGCCGCCGTCCGCTCGGCGACCCGCTCGGCGCTGGACGCCGGTCTGCGCTGACTCCCCGCCGCCCCCCGCCGCCCCCCGGCTGGTGATCGCCACCAGATCGGTCTCTTCCCCCAGCTGCTGGGGGAGAACCTCGATCTGACGGCGATCACTGCGGGCGGGGACACTGGGCAGATGACGATTCCGAACCGCTCTGCTCGGACCCTGCCCGCCGATCTGGCTCGGCTCGACCGAGAGACCTCGCGCCTGCTGGCCACCGTCGAGGCCCTCACGCCCGAGCAGCTGGCGGGGCCGTCGCGGTGCGAGGGCTGGAGCCGGGCGCACGTCGTGGCCCACCTGGCCGGCAATGCCGATGCCCTGGGCAATCTGATCGGCTGGGCCGTGACCGGGGTCGAGCAGGCGATGTACGTCTCGGTCCAGGCGCGCAACGACGCCATCGATGCGGGTGCGCGGCTGGATGCCGGTGAGCTGAAGGCGCTGCTGGGCGACGCTGTCCGCCGGTTCCGGGACGGTGCCGCCCGGCTGACCGGGCCGCTGAAGGCACCCGAGGTGGCGCTGCGGGACTGGCCGCTGAACGCCTACGCGCTGCTGGTGCCGCGGATCACCGAGGTGATCGTGCACCACGGCGACCTCGACGCCGGATGGACCCTCGCCGACGCCGGGCCCGACGCGCTGGACGATGCGATCGCGATGGCGCTGTACCGCCTGGATGCCGCCGGGGAGTCGTCGGCGCCCGGCGCGGGGCTGCGGCTGTCGACCGGGGACGGCGCCGCCTGGCGGACCGGGGACGGCACGACCTCCGTGCACGGGCCGCGGCACTGCCTGGTGGCCTGGCTGGCTCGCGGAGAGCCCGAGGGCCTCACGTTCTCGGGCGCGAGGCCCGAACTCCCCTCCTGGTAGTTATCGAATATGATAACTTCCTTGGGTGTCCGCCACTCTGCACCCTGACCTCGAGAGGGTGCTCCGCTCGGCCGCTGCCCTGCAGCGGGCAGTGCCGGACGCCGTCCTCGTGGGTGGCAGCGCGGCCGCCTATCACGCAGGTCATAGGGTCTCGTTCGACCACGACCACGTGCTCGCGGATCTGGTTGAGCGCTACGACTCAGTCCTCGAAGCGGTCGAGGCAACCGACGGCTGGGCGACGAGCGTGCGGGCCAGTCGGCCTCCGTTCACCCTGATGGGAAGCCTGGGCGGGGTCGAAGCGGGTCTGCGTCAGCTCCGCCGCAGCGTGCCTTTGGAGACGGTCAGGATCTCGCTGCCGGGCGGCGACGAGGTGACGGCCCCCACGATCGAGGAGGCGCTTCGGGTCAAGGCCTATCTGTTGGTGGCGCGCAACCAGGTGCGTGACTTCATCGATGTCGCGGCGCTCGCCGATCGGATGGGCCTGCCCGACGCGGTTGCGGTGCTGAGGGACATCGACCGCTACTACCGCGACCGCAGCGAGGACGAGGAGTCGGTGGCGACGGCCCTGGCTGAACGTCTCGCCGCGCCGGCCCCGCGCGATCGGCGGGTGATCACCGAACTGGCCTCGTACAAGGGGTTGGCGCCGCGTTGGCACAGCTGGGCCGACGTGGTCGCGGTGTGCACGGCCCTGGCCGACGGCCTGCTCGACTCCGCGGGCTCAGGCCAGGTGTGATGGCCGTGGCGCTGGGATTCCGCAATCTCGACGTCGACCCGAACGCCCCGGTCGAGGACTGGCCCTACGAGGCGCTGGTCACCGCCATCGAGCGAGGAACGCTGCCGCACTGGCGCCGGATCGCCGCGGCGATCCGGCGCGATCCCTGGGGCCGGGTGGCGCGGTCGGTGCAGGAGTACGCCGCGTACGCCGAGCCATCCGGCGCGGTGGTGCTGCTGACCCGGGCCGTGGACCGGGCCCGGGCCGGCGCTGAGGCCGCAGAGCGCGCCGAGGTGGCCGCCGTCGTCCGGTCGCTGGTCGAGGCATCGGGGCTGTCCCGCAACGACTTCGCCTCCGCGATCGGCACGTCGGCATCCCGGTTGTCGACCTACTGCACCGGGTCGGTCACCCCTTCGGCGGCCCTCCTGGTCAGGATGCGTCGGGTCGCGCACTCCGGAACCTGAGCTCACAGAGGGTGTCAGTCGCCGCGGTCGGCCAGCAACGGGAGAGCGGGGTCCCAGCGGGTGCCCTCGCGGGCGTCGCGGCGGCGCCGGGCGATCGCCGACAGGGCCTCCAGGACGACCCGATTGGCCAGCGCCGCGGTGATGTCGGCGTGGTCGTAGGGCGGGCAGACCTCGACCACGTCGATCCCGACCACCGGCAGTTCCAGGCAGATCCGGCGGACGGCGTCCAGCAGCTCGCGCGCGGACAGCCCACCCGGCTCGGGGGTGCCGGTGCCGGGTGCGTGCCCCGGGTCGCAGACGTCGATGTCGACGGACAGGAACACTCCCTCGCACGCGTCGGTGGCGATCGCGAACGCCTCGGTCAGACACTCCGCCAGGCCCCGGTGCCCGATCTCGGTCATCTCGTAGGAGCGCATCCGCTGCTGGGCCATCCAGTCCAGCGTGGGCGGCTCGGGCCAATAGCCGCGCAGCCCGACCTGCAGGAACCGGTCCCCGCGCAGGGCGCCGGACTCGATCAGCCGCCGCATCGGCTGGCCGTGCCCCCAGAGCGATCCGAACGCGACGTCGCCGGTGTCCGCGTGCGCATCGAAGTGGATCATCGAGACCCGGCCGTGGCCGAGCACGTTGGCCACGCCCGTGGCGTCGGCGAAGGCGATCGAGTGGTCGCCGCCGAGCACGACCGGGATGGCGCCGGCCCGGGTGACCTTCTCGACGGCGGCCTCGAGCCCGGCCAGGGCGGCCTCGATGTCGCCGGGCGGCATCTCGACGTCGCCGGCGTCCAGCACGCGCAGGTCGGCCAGGCCGTCGGTGCGCAGGGCCAGGGAGGGCCGGGAGCCGTCGTGCGGCAGGTAGTCGGTCATCCGGATCGCCTGCGGGCCGAACCGCGCGCCCGAGCGGTAGGAGGTGCCGCCGTCGAACGGTGCACCCAGGATCACCACGTCCGCCGCGGCGTAGGTGGCCGGCTCGTCGAGGTCGCAGCGCTGCACGCCGAGGAAGGTGATGTCCGGCCCGAACTGCGCTCCGTATCTGGCCATGGCGGGGATGCTACGGCCCCGTGGCGCCACATCACCGGCGTCCGGACGGGCAACCCGGGGCCGATGTGCGGTGTCCTAGGGGTGTGAGGGATGTGGGGCCGGAGATCCTCGAGGATCTGACCGGGCGTGACGAGGAGCCGATGCGCGCGTTCGTCCTCGCCCGGCGTGACGCGCTGCTCACCTACGCCTATCTGCTGACGGGTGACCGGCACGCCGCCGAGGACGTCGTGCAGATCGCCCTGGTGCGCACCGCGCTGGCCTGGCCGCGGGTCCGACACCAGGGCGATCCGGAGGGGTACGTGCGGACGGCGATCGCCCGGACGGCGATCAACACCTGGCGGACGCGCATCCGCCGCCGTGAGCAGGTCTGGGCGCAGCCGCCGGAACGCCCCGGCCCGGACGCCGTCGGGGAGATCGACGAGCGCGACGCGATGTGGCGGGCGCTGTCCGCCCTGCCGCCGCGCCGCCGCGCCGTGCTGGTGCTTCGTTACTACGAGGGCCTGTCCGAGGCCGAGATCGCGCTGGTGCTGGGCTGCTCGCGCGGCACCGTGAAGAGCCAGGCATCCAAAGCCTTGGCGCAGTTGCGCTCCGGCTTGTCCGGCGCGGACGGAAGGGCGTGACGATGGACGTCGAAGAGCTGCTGATCCGCACCCTGGACGACGTGCGCCACCGGCAGACCGCGCGTCCGGGCCAGTTCGAGGACCTTGCGCCGGCCGTCCGCCGGGTGAGGGTGCGCCGCGCCGCGGCGGTCGCGGCGTCAGTGGCG
>JBAPWU010000599.1:0-3399 GCA_049283855.1 Kineosporiaceae bacterium | reverse complement strand
GCACCGGGGTTCGCCGCGGTGGTGCCGGGCGACCCGGCGCCGAACCGGGAGGCCACCAGGAGCAGCAACAGGGCGACCAGGGCGGCGCCGAGCATCAGCATCCACCACGGGCGCCGGCGGCTGTTCTCCGCCTCGCCGTAGGCATCGGTCGTGGCCACCCCGGCCCCACCGCCACCGGCGGACGGCGGCACGGTGCGCTCGACGTCCAGCTCCTGACGCAACTGCTCGATCGAGGCGCGCAGGTCCTGGGCCTCGGCCTCCTTCGCGTCGAGCGACTCACGCAGGGCGGCCGTGCTGTCGATCCTCTGGCGCAGGCCGGAGATCGGCGCGCGCACGGGACGGACGGCAACGGGCGCGTTGCGCCGGCCGTTCCGCGACCGTAGCCCGGCAGAGCCCGTGGGGCCGGTGGGGGCAACGGCGACCGGATCACCGGGCGCGCCGGACGAGGCCGTCGGCTCCTCGGACGTTGCGTCCGCGGCGCCGCCGTTCGTCGAAGCGGGGTCCCGCTCCGTCATGGTGAACCTCCCGCCACCCAGGTATCACACCCTTCATCGCTGCCGATGCCGAGAGTGCTACGAGACACATTATCCGGATCTCGGTCACGCACCGTGCCAATCGCGCCCCAGATGCCACATGGACAACATCATTGGTGACAGATCGGCGAAGCGTCCCCCGTTCCTGGGCGCCGCTCCTCTACAGTGTGCTCACTGAGAGCAGCTTTCCAGGGCATACCTCGGGGATCTGACGCACAGAACGTGACAGGCACGGAAAAATCGATCGTTCGGGGCATCACAAGGCGGAGGTTTCGATGGGGGCTCGCAGGGCGCGTGGCCTGTTGAGTGTGCTGGCGACTGTACTGGCGGCAACGGCAGCCCTGCTCGGCGCGCCGAGCATCGCCAGAGCCGCCTCCAGCACGGCCGACGTCTACATCGTGCACGGCATCGCCGGCTCGACCGCCGACATCCTGGTCGACGACAACAACGTCGCCCCGGCCTCGGCCCCGAAGGCCGTGGTCGGGCCGCTGCGGCTCACCCCGGGCAGCCACGTGGTCACCTTCAAGGAGGGTGACAAGACGCTCGTCAGCGCCATGTTCACGGTCAAGGCGGGCACCAGCACGGACGTCGTGGCGCACCGCACCGCCGACGCCTCGCGCAATGCCGTGGTCACCGTGTTCCCCAACGACCTGAGCGGGATCGCCCCCGGCAAGACCCGACTGGTCGTCTCTCACGTGGCCGTGGCCCCCGCGGTCGACATCCGGGTGGACGGCACCCCGCTGTTCCGCAACGTCGCCAGCGGTGAGTCCCTGACCCTGGAACTGCCGGCCAAGACCTCGTCCCTGGACATCGTGCCCACCGCGACCAGCGGAGCCGCGCTGCTGGCCCCGGTGAAGCTGGCGCTCAAGGCCGGCACCCTGACCAGGGTCTTCGCCATCGGCGATTCGACCGCCGACAGCATCGATGCTGTGGTCCAGGAGATCGCCGTAGGGGTCGTCGGATCGCAGCGCCCCACCAAGGTGCAGACCGGGAACGGCGGCCAGGCCGCTGACTCGTTCGTCGGAGGCGGCCCCTCGCTCGCGGTCTGGGCCCTGCTGGCCAGCCTGCTGGCGTTCGCGGGGGTCACCGTGCTCAGCCGGACGGCGTCCTCCACCCGTCCGGTGATCGGCAGCCGGCACTCGAGGTGACCCGCTGGGCCGGCTCGGTCCTCGCCGGTCTGGGCGCCTACGGCCTCACCATGGGTGCCACCGGCGTGGCGCTGGTCGTCGGGCCGGTGGCCTCGCCCCCACCGGTGGAGCCGGTCTCGGCCACGGCCCCCGCCGTCGTCGAGCCTGAACCGTCACCGGTTGCGGAGCGCCCGATCGCGGTGCCCACGCCCACCCGGACCGTTGTCATCTCCGGGGTACCTGCGGCGCGCCGGGCGACGGCGGCCGCCGGGCAGCGCACCACCTTCGTGCCGACCAGGCTGCTGATGCCCAGCGGCACCCTGGCCCCGGTCGAGCAGGCCGACGTGGCCGCCGACGGCAGCCTGCAGATCCCCGATCCGCCGAACGTGGTGGGGGTCTGGAGCGGGGGAGCCCATGCCGGGGACCCGTTCGGCAGCATGGTGATCGCCGGACACGTCGACTCCGCCCAGTACGGCCTCGGGGTACTCGCCGAGTTGAAGTGGGTGAAGCCCGGAGCGGTGATCGAGTTGCAGGCCGGCAGGAGCCGAATGCGCTACAAGGTCACCCGCACCACTCAGGTCAACCAGCAGAGCCTGGCCACCGACGACGAGTACTTCGCCCAGGGAAACACCCCGCACCGGCTCGTGGTGATCACCTGCGGCGGGCCGTTCGACCGGTCCAAGCACGGCTACCGGGACAACTTCATCGTGATCGCCTCGCCGATCAGCTGACGGCCGCCCGCGAGCAACTCCGTCGGGGAGGTGCGTAGGGTGGCCGACCATGGCCCGCATGCCCGAGGGACCCCCACCGCCTCCGGTGACCCAACGGCTGCGCGTGCGCTATGCCAAGCGCGGCCGGTTGCGCTTCACCAGCCACCGGGACTTCCAGCGGGCGCTGGAGCGGGCCCTGCGCCGGATCTCCGCACCTCTGGCCTACTCGGCCGGGTTCAACCCGCACCCGAAGATCTCCTACGCGAATGCCGCGCCGACCGGCGCCGCCAGCGAGGCCGAGTACCTCGAGCTGGGCCTCGCCGAGCGGGTCGAGCCGGCCGTCCTGGCGCTGGCGCTGGACGGCGCCCTGCCCGAGGGGCTGGATGTGGTCGAGGTGGTGGAGGCCCGCACCCCGAACCTGGTGGAGCGGCTCCAGGCGTCCGTGTGGCGGATCGAGTTGCCCGGGGTCGATCCGGCCCGGGCCGCTGAGGCGCTGGAGGTGTTCCTGGCCGCCGAGCGGGTCGAGGTCAGCCGCATGATGAAGGCGGGCCTGCGCACGTTCGACGCCCGTGCGGCGGTGCTGCAGGCCGCGCTCGATCCCGGGCATGTGGCGAACTCCTCCGAGGGTGTCGCTCAAGGTGACCCGGCCCACTGTGCGATACTGCGACTGGTCGTCCGGCACACCACACCAGCCGTTCGCCCCGACGATGTCCTCGCCGCTCTCAGGTCGCAGGCCCTCCTCGTGCCCCCGTCCCCTCCTCGGATGACGCGGCTGGCGCAGGGACCGCTCGACCCCACGAGCGGGGCGGTGGCTGATCCTCTGGCCGCCGACCGGGCCTCGTGACGCAGATGCTTCCGTCCCGCCGAGCCCGGCGGGACGAACAGGACAACCGCCCCGCGCGGTGCCGGACGGTGTGACGGGACCCGGGGTTGAACGGGAGTACCCGTGCCGCTCGACGACGATCATGTGACACCCCCCGCCGCACAGGCACCTACGGCGCGACCGCGTCGCCGGGCCGCCTCACGCCC
>JBAPWU010000598.1:0-9243 GCA_049283855.1 Kineosporiaceae bacterium | reverse complement strand
GTGGCCGCCAGGTCGGGCCCGTCGGCCTCGACGCTCTCGGCGACCTCGCGGCCGGTGAGCACGGACAGGGCCTCGGCCAGGTTCGGCGTCACCACGTCGGGCTCGGCCGGCAGCGCGGCGAGCAGGTCGGTGCGAGCGGCGTCGAGCACCACCAGCACCCCCTGCCGGTGCGCGCGGTCGACCATCTCCGCGTAGAGGTCGGCCGCGCCGGGGCCGGGCGGCAGGCTGCCACTCGCCACGGCCACGGTGTGCCCTGGGCACTCGGCCTCGAAGGCGTCGAGCAGGGCGGCGCGGTCGGCCGCGGACAGCGTGGGGCCGGGCTCGTTGAGCACGGTGGTGCGCAAGTCGTCCTCGATGATCACGATTGCGCTGCGGATCTCGCCGTCGGTGGTGACCCGGCGGACGTCGTGGCCCTCCTGGTCGAGGAGCTCACCGACCACGGCGCCCATCCGGCCCGGAAGGTTCGCGACGAGCCGGGGCCGCACGCCGTGCGCTGTGGCCGCGCGGCAGACGTTGACCGCCTTGCCGCCGGCCGTGGCCAGGGCCCGGGACGGCCGGATGACGTTGCCCGGAACGAGACGGTCCAGGTAGAGCGTCCGGTCGGTCGTGAGGTTGGCGCCGAGGACGATCACCAGCGCCTCCCCTCTGAGGCCAGCCGATAGACAGCGCTGTCAGACAGCGCTGTCGTTCAGCTTAGGAACTGAGCTGCAGCCAGCACAACTCCTCGGCCGCGATGGATGCGCAGTCGTTATCTCGCCGGTGTGCTGGTCGCCTCGCGGGCGCCCGCCGTCACCAGAACTGGGTGCCGGCCTCCCCTTTGAAGGGCCCGACGACCCGCGAGGTGATCCAGCCGGCGTAGAACCCGCCCGGCTGCGGGCGGACGACCTCACCGTCGACCGTGCAGCGATCCATCGCCGCGGGATACACGGCGATGTGGTTCACGATCTGCTCGAACGCCGCGGTGGGGCGCGGGTAGGTCCACGCTGCCCGCCTGGCCACCCGAGACCCTGCGATGACGTCGACGTAGGTCGCCTCCCCCTTCCACTCGCAGATCGACCGGGCCGATGCCGGCCGCAGGCTGCCCTCGACGAAGGCCGAGATCGGAAGGTAGTACGTCGGGGGGTGGCTGGTCTCCAGGACCCGCAGTGCCTGCGTCGTCCGGGCGATCGTCCGGCCACCGAAGGCGACCTCGATCACGGCATCGACGGGTTCCAGTCGAGGCGGGCGCGGGTAGTCCCACACCGACTCCTGACCGGGGCCGGGACGTTCGGGCAGTGGACGGATCACGCAACCTCCTCCGGTGCTCACCCCCAGTCTGCCCCGTGGGCTGCTCCTACACCGAGGTCGGCGGTGGGGTGCATGCTGGGGGCATGCCCGCGTCGCCCCTGCTGCTCGCCGTCGACGGCGACTCCCTCGTGCACCGGGCCTATCACGCCATGGGCGACAGCGAGCACCGCGACTCCTCGGGCGGCGCCGTCTGGGCGCTGCGCGGTCTGGTCACCCTCATCGCCGGGGCGGCGGCGCGGCTGCGGCCCGACGCCGTCGTCGTCGGCTTCGACTCCAGGGCCACCCTGGATCGCAAGAGGGCCTACCCCGAGTACAAGGCGCACCGGCCGGTCAAGGCCGTCGACCTGCTCGCCCAGCTCGAGCAGGCGCCCGGCCTGCTCGAGGCGGCCGGGTTCCCGGTGGTCGTGGCGGACGGCGCCGAGGCGGACGACGTGCTGGCGTCGGCGGCGTCCCTGGCCCGCGCGACCGGGTGGCGTTCGACCTTGATGACCAGTGATCGGGACTCCTTCGCCCTCCTGGACGAGGCGACGTCCGTGCTGTGGCTGAGGGGCGGCGGGGTGGTCAGTTCTCCGGTGCTCACCGCCGAGACGCTGCCGGAGATCTGTGGGGTCCGACCCGATCAGTACCGGGACTATGCGGCCCTGCGCGGCGACGTGTCGGACAACCTGCCCGGCGCGCTCGGGATCGGGGCGATCACGGCTGCCCGGCTGCTGTGCGCGTTCGGCGATCTCGACGCCGTGTTCGCCGCCCTCGACGAGGGGCGCGGCGACGTCGTCGAGGCCGTGATCGGAACGCCGGCCACCGCGCGGCTCGCCGGGGAGGTGTCCCGGGCCAACCTGGAGCGCAACCGACGGCTGATGGTCATGGACCCTGCCTTGGCCATGCCGGTGCTCGACGCGATGCGTCTGCCCCTGGACGGCGAGCGGGTCCGCTCGGCGCTGCGCGCCCGTGACATCCGGCTCGGGCCGTCGTTGTGGGCCCTGGTCGGGGAGCCGATGCCGCCCTGGTTCGAGACCGACGGCGCTGGGGCGCGAGGTGGCCTGGACGGTGCGGCTGCTCACGTCGTTGTGCTCGAACCCCGGTGGCGCGCCGTCTCCCGGTGGCGCCCCGTGCCGATCTCCGCCGACCAGCTCGCGCTGTTCTGAGCGGTCTTACTCTCATTTATCTGATAAGTGAGAGTAAGATCGTGGCATGTCTTCAGATCGTCAGGCATGGCCGGCGGTGACCTACGAGGCGTTGCCATGGGTCCGCAGGCTCGAGCCAGGTATGGCCTCACGCACCCAGATTCGTCGCCATGCCGGTCCCTACCGGGCGGCCGTGCTCCCGGAGATCGCCCGGATGCCGGTGTCACTGCCGCCTGAGGTGGCTGCCGACGCAGAACAGGCCTCGCTGGAGATCTCCCGGTTCGATGCCGAGATGGGCGGTGAGATCGCGCCCTTCGGCGCGGTTCTGCTGCGCTCGGAGTCGGCGGCCAGTTCCCAGATCGAGAACCTCACCGCCTCGGCACGGGCCATCGCCGAGGCCGAGCTGCGCGGGTCGGGCAGGCGCAACGCCGATCAGATCGTGGCCAACGTCCGCGCGATGGATGCCGCGGTCGCCCTGTCCGAACGCCTGGACGGCGACGCGATCCTGGCCATGCATCGCGCCCTGATGTCGCACACCCACCCCACGATCGCCGGCCGGTGGCGCGAGGAACAGGTCTGGATCGGCGGGACGTCGCTCGGCCCACACGCCGCCACGTTCGTGCCGCCCCACCACGATCGGGTGCAACCGGGGATCGCCGATCTTGTGGCATTCATGCGCCGGGACGAGCTTCCCGTGCTGGTGCAGGCGGCGGTGTCCCATGCGCAGTTCGAAACCATCCATCCCTTCCCGGACGGCAACGGCCGCACCGGTCGAGCCCTGCTGCATGCGTTGCTGCGCAACAAGTCCCTGACCCGCAACGTCACCGTGCCGGTCTCGGCGGGCTTGCTGGTGGACACCGAGGGCTATGTCGCTGCGCTCGAGGCCTACCGGCGAGGCGACCTGGCCCCGATCGTGGACCGGATGGCGTCGGCGGCCTTCGCCGCCGTGGTCAACGGCCGGGCACTGGTCGCCGATCTGCGTGAGATCCACGCGGCCTGGCATCGTCAGATCCGGGTGCGCAGCGACTCAGCGGTCTGGCGGCTCGCCGACCTGCTGGTCCGTCATCCTGTGGTCGACTCCGCGTTCATCGCCGAGCGATTGCAGATCGCTCCGCGCAACGTGTACCGCTACGTCGAGGTGCTCGTCACCGCGGGCGTGCTCAGCGAGTTCACCGACCGTGCACGTAACCGGGCCTGGCGCGCTCCTGAGATCCTCGACGCCCTCGATGCCTTCGCCACCCGGGCCGGTCGCAGGGCTGCCGTCAGTGGAGCGTGATCACGCGAAGGGGTTGGCTTCGGCGCCGTCGGTGCTGAGCAAGGGGGAGCCGCGGGACTCCGGCCGGGCCTCACCCCGGAGCCGCCTCAGCCGGCGAGGTGGCCCCAGCGGTCCTCCAGCTCGGCCCAGGTGCCCTGATCGACCGGGACTCCCGCGATCAGCACCAGCACCCGGTCGGCCTGGACCAGCGCCGCCCGCTTGGAGGTCGACCCGACCACAGTCACCCCGCGCTCGCGCAACGCCCGCCACAGATCGAGTTCCGTGGTCACGTCCAGGGCCGAGGAGACGTCGTCCGCGATCAGCAGCTCGGTGCGCGGGGCGAGCGCCCGGGCCAGGGCGAGCCGCTGCAACTGGCCGCCGGACAGGCGGGTGCCCTTGTGTCCGATCACCAGCCCGAGCCCGCTGCCCGCCACCGCGAGGTCGTGATCGAGCTGGGCGGTAGAGACGGCTCCGACCGGGTCGACCTCATGGCCGAGCCGGATGTTGTCGCCCACCGTGCCGGAGAGCACCCGCGGCAGCTGCGCCACGTAGCCCACCTGGTTCGGGCGCAGGAACATCTCGGGCTCGGTGACAGGCTCGCCGTTCCAGCGCAGCTCTCCGGTGTGGTGCACGATCCCGGCCAGGGCCCGCAGCATCGAGGACTTGCCCGACCCCACCGGGCCCAGCACCAGCACCAGTTTCGCCGCGGTGCACGCTCAGGTCGACGCCGTGGACGCCGACCGTCCCGTCCTCGTGCACGGCGCTGAAGCCGACCAGCTCCAGCCGGTGCAGCGGCCGGCGCACAGCCGGAGCCGGGGGCGGAGCCGTGCCGGCCGAGAGGTCCACTCCCGGAACCGCCGCGGAGTACGCCGCGACCCCGCACATGGACACCGTGCGCCGGGTCCAGACCCGCGCCGAGGGCAGCTGGGAGACCAATGACGCCGACGTCCAGGCGAACCAGCGCGCGGCGGCGAGGGTGGCCACGGCCACCAGGGTCGCGCCCGCGCTCAGGTGCCCGAGCAGGTACAGCACCCAGACGGCGATCGGCAGCAACCCGCTGGCCATGGACGGCGTCGAGCGGGCCCAGACCTGGATCGCGATCTCGCGGCGCTGGCGCTCGCTGCGCTCGTGGTCCAGCCGGGCCAGGTGACCGAGCACGCCCTGCGTGGCTCCGGCCAGCTTCACCGTGCGGGCCGCGGACAGCGAGGAGACCAGGGCGGTGGCGAACGCCGCGCGCGCCGCCACCGTGTGCCGGGCGGCCCGCTCCAGGAAGCGCCCGAACCCGGTGGCCGCCGCCGCGGAGACCGCCATGGTGCCGGCGAAGAACAGGGCCGGCACGATGCTGCCCGACACCAGCGTCATCGAGATCAGCACGAACACGGCGATGGTCTGGTCGATCACGTTGTCGGCGAGGATGACCACCCGCTCGGTGTCGCCGCCCTGGGCGACCACCTCCGCGGGGGTGTGCGCGCTGACCCGGCGTGGACCGGTCTGCCCGTGCACCAGACGCAGACCGATCCGCAGCATCTGGCGCACCCACCACTCGGGGAACCAGCGGCCCGTGACGTAGGGCAGCGGAGCCGTCACCAGCAGAGCAGCGACGATCCCGGCGGCCGGCCAGAACACGGCGTCCGGCCTGGTCACCAGCGTCGCCCACAGCGCGGGCAGGACCGAACCGTCGAGCCCGAACAGCACCATGAGCAGGAACACCGCGACCGAACCCATCCCGAACCGGGGATCGTTCGTGGCCAGCCGCACGATCTCACGCAGGGTGCGGGACGGCGGCGCCTCGGGCAGTGGCGGCGGCTCCGCCTTCCGTGGGCGCGGCACGACGGGGGCCGGTGACGCGCTCGCGGGGGGCTCGGCGTCCGGCTCCCAGAACGGCATGCCGTCACCGGAGCCGCGGGCCCCGCCGACCCGAGCCCCGCTCAGTGCCGGGGTCCTGCCTGCCGCCAGGCTGGCTGCGAGCAGGCTCGCGAAGCGGCCCGAGTCCTGCAGCGGACCGGCCTCGACGACGGCGCCGTCCGCCAGGACGACGACCTCGTCGCAGCGCTGCACCGAGGTCAGGCGGTGCGCGATGACGATGCCGATCCGGTTGTGCATCAGCCGTTCCGTGGCCCGCTGCACCTGAGCCTCGGTCTGAGGGTCGAGCCGCGCGGTGGCCTCGTCGAGGATCACCACGTGGGGGTCCCGGACCAGGATCCGGGCGAAGGCGATCAGCTGCTCCTGCCCGGCCGACAGCACGTGGCCGCCGTCCCCGAGCCGCGTCTGCAGCCCGTCGGGCAGCTCGGCCACCCAGTCGTCCAGGCCGAGCTCGTGCACGGCACGGCCGGCCGCGCCGATCAGGTCCGGCTCGAACAGGGCGATGTTCTCGGCCAGCGTTCCGGCGATCATGTCGGTCCGCTGCGGCACCACCGCGATCCAGCGGCGCAGCGCCTCGAGGTCCAGCTCGAGCACGTCCACCCCGCCGAGGAACACCGCTCCGCGCGGCACCTCGACCGCGCGCGCCAGGACCTTGGCCAGGGTCGACTTCCCGGAGCCGCTGCGCCCGATCAGCGCGTAGGACCGGCCGCGTCGGAAGGTCAGGTGGACCTCGCTCAGGGCCGCGCGATGCTGCGCCTCGGAGGTGCGCCGGGGATAGCGGAAGGACAGCCCGGTCACCACCAGGTCGCCGTCCACCGGGGCGGTGCCGCCGGAGGGCTCCTGCGGCGAGGCCGCCAGCAACTGCACCCGGCCCCAGGCGCCCAGGGCGTACTGCAGCTCGGGGATCATCCGGGAGACGTGCTCGACGGTGGTGCCGTAGGCGACGGCGAGCAGCCAGATCGAGGTCAGCCGAGCGCCGTCGATCCGCCCCGTGGCCAGGCCCCATGCGCCGCCGGCGACCAGTCCGGCGATGCCGATCATGGTCACGATCGAGGCGATCGCGGTGACCTGGGCAGACATGGTCCACACCCGTCGTCCCCGGGCCAGCACCTCGCGGGCGCGCCGGGCGTAGCCCTGCACCACGTAGGGCCGCCCGAGGGTGGTGCGGACGTCGTCCTGGCCGTGCACGGACTCCTCCATCACGGCGGCCAGGTCCGACCAGGCCTCCTCCTCGGCCATCCGGGCGGCGCCGATCCCGCCGATCCGCCGGCGGAGCCCGACCCCGAGCAGCACGGTCATCGCCGCCATGGTCGCCCCCGCCGGCCACCAGACGGCCGTCGCGGTCACGACCGACAGGACCGCAAGGGTGGTCGACTGCGCGATCCGGACGCCGGAGCCGCGCAACTCGGAGCCGACCTGGTAGACGTCGCCGTCGATCCGGTCCAGCAGTTCACCGACCGGGGTGGCGTCCAGGGCAGGCAGGTCCTGGCCGAAGGCGACCCGGCACAGCCGACCCCGCACGTCCGCCGTCCAGTCCGCGGTCAGCCGGGCCGCGATCAGGGCGACCGAGACCTCGCAGCCCACCGCGAGCACCAGGGTGACCGCGAGCAGGGCGAGCATGGCCGCCGAGCGCTCGACCAGCACCGGGCCCGCGAGTGCCGCAGAGGCCGCCTGGCCGCCGGCCCAGAGCACGACGAGCAGGGCCACGGCTGCGGTTCGGCGCGGCGACGTGGCCCACAGATCGCGCAACAGGCGCACGTGGGCGTCCTCTCGGAAGGGGTGGCTGTTCGTCCAGCCTCCCGTGCCCCGCCTCCCCCTTCAACCGAGTTTCCTCGCGTCCCGGTCATGCGCCACGGGCGAACCCGGTGCGCGGGCTCAGATCGGCGGCCCGACCGCTCAGGTCCGGCGTGCCGCGGCCGACGGGGAGGGCGAGTCACCGACTCGACCGTCATCGACCAAGGATCGTGCGCCATGCTGAGGACCACCCGCCGGGCATCGATCGTCGGACTGGTCCTGCTGCTCCTCGGCAGCGGGGGCGGCGCCTACGCCTATTGGACCGTCACCAGCCTCGGCACAGGCTCCGCCGCGACAGGGACCGCGTCTCCGCTCGTGGTGAACCAGACGACGACGGTGACCGGCCTCTATCCCGGTGGGGCGGCGGCCCTGTCCGGGACCTTCGACAACCCCAACCCCGGAGCGGTCTACGTGACCGCCGTGACCGCGACCCTGCCGGCGTTCAGCGTCCAGCCGGACATCGCCAAGCCCGCGTGCACCCAGTCGGACTTCAGCATCACCGGGACGTCCAACACCCCGGGGTCGGTCGTCGCCGGTGTCGGGGTCGGTTCCTGGAGCGGTCTCACGCTCGCCATGACGAACACGGGCGCCAACCAGGACAACTGCATGGGCCTCGGCGTCATCCAGATCGCCTACACGGCGCACTGATCCCAGTGGCGCCACCCTGCGGTCCCCCCGCGGTGGGCGGTCGACCTGTCCGGCTCGGGCTCACCCCGAGGGCCCTCGCAGCTGTCGCACGCCTCGTCGGTCTCGCCTGGACCCTGGGCGGCATCCTGGCCGTCGGCGCGATCGCCTGGGGCTACTGGTCGCAGACCGGGGTCGGCGCCGGGACGGCCGCCATGGCCACGCTCGCGCCGCCGTCCGGGGTGACCGCCCTCACTCCGGTCGGGAACTCCGTCACCGTCCAGTGGGCAGCCGCCCTGGCACCGAACGCAGGCCCTGTGACCGGGTACTACGTGCGCAGGTACGCCGGCGGCGTTCCCAGCGGGGTGTGCGCCAGTTCCCCATCCTCGCTGCTTGCCGCGGCGGCGACCACCTGCAGCGACACAGGTGTACCCGACGGGACCTACACCTATACGGTCACCGCCGCGTTCCGCACCTGGGAGGCTGAGAGCGCCGCGACCGGTGCCGTGGTCGTCCAGGCACTCCATCACTTCCGCGTGTCCGGCCCGGCCAGCGCGACGGCCGGAACGGCGATGACGGTCACGGTGACCGCCGAGGACGTCACGAACACTCCGGTGACCGGCTACGGCGGCAGCGTCCGCTTCACCAGTTCCGATCCTGGCGGGCCGGTGCTGCCCCCGGACTACACATTCGTCGCCGGCGACAACGGGGCACACACGTTCACCGCCGGTGCGACCCTGTACACGGCAGGCAACCGGACGATCACCGCCGCGGACACCGTGGACCCATCCATGGCGGGCAGCGCCGTCGTCACGCTGGGCGCGGCAGCCGCGAGCAGGCTCGTGTTCTCGGTTCAGCCAGGAGGCGGGACGGGCGGTCTGAGGTGGGCGACCCAGCCGCGGGTGACGGTCCAGGATCCCTGGGCCAACACCGTGACGTCGGCGTCGGCCAGTGTGACGCTGGCAATCGCGACGAACCCGGCCGGCGGGGCTCTGACCTGTTCGTCGAACCCCCGCGCGGCCTCCTCGGGGGTGGCGGCCTTCTCCAACTGCAAGATCACCGCTGCGGGGAGCGGGTACACGCTGAGTGCGTCGTCTCCCGGGCTGACCTCGGCGACGTCGAACAGCTTCACCATCGCGATCGGCCCGGCGGCGAAGCTGGCGTTCACACAGCAGCCGGGTGGGGCGACGGGGGGGACGGCGTTCGTGACCCAGCCGGTGGTGGAGGTGCGGGATGCGGGGGGGAACACGATCTCTGGGAGTTCGGCGAATGTGACCGTGGCGATCGGGAGTGGTA
>JBAPWU010000597.1:0-1501 GCA_049283855.1 Kineosporiaceae bacterium | reverse complement strand
GCCGACCGCCCTCCCCGCGCCCGCGCCGTCCGCCCCGTTGCCGGGAACCGCCGTCGAGATCACCACGACGGCGGACGACGGCACCCCCCTGCACGCCTGGCTTTGCCTGCCCGAGGGGGCCTCACCCGAGCACCCCGCCCCGCTGATGGTGTGGATCCACGGCGGGCCGCTCGGCTCGGCGAACGACTGGGCGTGGCGGTGGAACCCCTGGCTCATGGTGGCCCGCGGCTACGCCGTGGTGCAGCCCGACTTCGCCCTGTCCACCGGGTACGGGCTCGACTTCGTGCGCCGCGGCTGGGGCCGCTGGGGCGCCGAGCCCTACACCGATCTGATGGCCCTGACCGAGGCCGCTGCGGCGCGCGAGGACGTCGACGGCGCGAGGGCCGCCGCGATGGGCGGCTCGTTCGGCGGCTACCTGGCCAACTGGGTGGCCGGGCACACCGACCGCTTCGCCGGCATCGTCACCCACGCCTCGTTGTGGGCGCTCGACCAGTTCGGCCCGACCACCGACGGCTACGACTACTGGCGGCGCGAGCTGACCGCGCAGATGGCGCTGGAGAACAGCCCGCACCGGTTCGTCGACGCGATCACCACCCCGATGCTGGTGATCCACGGCGACAAGGACTACCGGGTGCCGATCGGTGAGGGTCTGCGGCTGTGGGCCGAACTGTGCGAGCGGTTCCAGGCCCCGGGGGAGGAGTCGCCGCACAAGTTCCTGTACTTCCCGAGCGAGAACCATTGGGTGCTCACCCCGAACCACGCGAAGCTCTGGTACGCAACGGTCTTCGCGTTCCTCGACACCACCGTGCACGGCCGGCCCTGGCAGGTGCCCGCGCTACTCCGCTGAGTTCGAGGGCCCACGCTCAGATTCGGGGGTGACCGTGGGCCGATTGTGCGCTTCACTGGAAGCTTCTCTCACCGGAGGGGGTCGCGAGGATGTTCGAAGAAGCCCTCCGCCTGGCCGCGCTGGACCGGTCCGCCGCCGTCGATGTCGAGGGCCTGCGCGCCGAACGAGCCACCATCCGTCGTGCCTGCGCCCGGATCCAGGAGTTGCTCCCCGACGCGATGGCGGCGGACGCCGCCGATCTGGACGTGCTCACGGAGGCCGTGACCGCACTCCTGCAACGGTGGAACCGGCACGTCCGGCTCGCCGAGGCCCCGGACGGACTGCTGCACCAGATCGTCACCGACAGCCCTCGGTTGTCGACGACGGTGGCGCGGATCAGCCGGGAGCATCCGGTGGTGGTCACGCAGATCCGGTCGGCTCTGGAACTGCTCGGTGCCCCCGATCCCGACCTGGCGAGCGTCCGCCGTCTGCTCGGCTGGGCGATGGACGCCATGGAGCAGCACCGTCGGCGAGGCAACCAGCTGATCTACGACGCCTACAACCTCGACATCGGCCTGAGCGAGTAGCCGCCCCTTCGGGCACCTCGGGTTCAGGAACGGTCGGCCTCGGCCGCCGCGTGGCGCTCGTGCAGTCGGTTCCTGACCTCGTCGGGGG
>JBAPWU010000596.1:0-5458 GCA_049283855.1 Kineosporiaceae bacterium | reverse complement strand
CGGCACGGCGCAGTCCTGCCGTGACGTCGGCCGGGGCGATCGTGTCCAGTTCGCCCCGGAGCAGGTCGATCGTGCGCGTGAACTCCGCGGCGATGCTCTCCGGGTCACCCACGTCGATCCCGAGCGGCAGGGGCGCTCGAAGGGCCTCCACCGCACCGAGTCGGCGGATCACCCGGTCGAGCAGATGACTGCGGTTCCAGGTGTGCACCCCGACCGTCAGATGGGCGCTGGTCGCGCCCAGCGCCTCGGCCGCGTGCAGGTAGCCGGCGGGCAGGTAGAGGGCATCGCCGGGGGTCAGCACGACGTCGAGCAGCGGCTCGCCCCGGGCGGCGCGCTCGACCGCTGCCCGGTGGTCGGTCCACGGCTGGTCGCGCAGCGGGTGCGGGTGGACCGGGCGGTGGATCAGCCACCGCTTCTCCCCCGCGAGCTGGAGCACGAACACGTCGTGCACGTCGTAGTGCGCATCGAAGCCGCGCGACTGCGCCGGGGTGACGTAGGCGTTGACCTGGACCGGGTGGCCGAGGTCGGCTCCGAGTTGCTGGGCGAAGGCGATCAGCGGCGGGTGGGTGCGGTGCAGGCCCTGGAGCACCATCGTCGACCCGTCGGCGAACAGCCGGACGAGTGCGGCGTCGTCCAGCTGATCGCCGATCATCGCCCCTACACCGCCGCCACGGGTGAACCGCGCGTCGGGCAGGGTCTGCCCGTCGCGGGCCACCCGCAGGAACGGGGCGCGCAGACCCTGGCAACACACGAGATCGTCGATCGCGTCCAGGGTGAGCAGGTCGGTGAACCCCGCCGCGAGGGCCGCCGCCGGGCTCAGCGACGGTTCACGGCCCCAGATCGTCTCGGAGAAGGCGCTGGGGTCGAGATGGGTGCAGCGACGCAGGGCCGGACGGTCGCTCAGTGAGCGCCGCCGTCCGCGCCGCCGTCACCACCGGCACCGCCGTCCGCGCCGTGATCGGCTCCGTGGTCGTTGCCGGGGTTCTCCGGCGGGGTCACGGTCTCGTCGTCCATGCAGGCACTCCTCGGGTCGAGCTGTTCGTTGGATGGGCACAACCTAGGGTGCCCGGCGCCGGAGCGCAGGTCGAGCACTGTCGCAGGAGGGCCCGTGGCGCCCGGGGACACACCATCCGGCGGGGATCAGGAATGATCCGTCGCATGAGGTGCGGCCCTGGAACCCGGCGGTGAGCACGGTCCCCGCCGCCCGGCATGCGGTCGCGGTGCTGCGGTATCTGGCCACCCAGGCCGGGCCGGTGCCCGCCGCAGCGATCGCCCGCGACCTGGGCCTGCCCCGCTCGACCACCTATCAACTGCTGGAGGCGCTCGCCGAGCACGCTCTCGTGGTCCATCTGCCCGAGGAGCGCCGCTACGGGCTCGGCCTGGGCGCCTTCGAGCTGGGCTCGGCCTACTCGCGCCAGGAGCCGCTGGCCCGCCTGGCCCGCCCCGTGCTCGCCAGGCTGGTCGACCGGCTCCGGCAGAACGCCCACCTGGTGGTGCTGCACGGCCGCGAGGTCTTCTACGTGGTCGAGGAACGCGCTCCCGGGCGGCCGCCGCTGGTCACCGACGTCGGCGTGCGGCTGCCCGCGCATCTGACCGCGAGCGGGCGGGCCATCCTGGCCGACCTGCCCCATGCGCAGGTACGCGCCCTGTTCCCCGACCATTCGGCGTTCACCGACCGCACCGGCCGCGGCCCGGGGACCCTGCGTGAGCTGCGCAGCGTGCTCACCGCCGTCCGCAGCCGGGGCCACGCCGTGGAGGACGGCGAGGTCACCACCGGGTTCGCCTCCGTCGCGGCCGCGGTCAGTGACCACACCGGCTACCCGATCGCGGCCGTCGCGCTCACCTACCCGGCCGGGGAGGTGAGCGACGGCGCCGCCCTGGCCCACGCCGTCCGGCTGGCCGCCGCGGAGCTGACCCGCCGGGTCGGTGGAGTGCCCCGATGAGCCGGTGCCACCCGAACGGCCGCTCATATCCAGGCACCCGGATGCCGATATCGGATCTACAGCGATCCGCCTGAGCGGAACGACCGACACGGATGTCGGGTAGCTGCCGGAACGGAGGACGGGCCATGAACGTCGTCGGCATCAGCACGGCACCCTCACCAGTGGTCGCGCCGGTCATCCCACGGGTGCCCGAGGCCGCCAAGGCCGAGGCGCACCCACAGCAGCACCAGCCCAACGGTGAGAAGCCGGCCAGCGCCGAGCAACCGCGACCGCCGGCGCTCAAGGAGCCTCCCGTGAAGCCGCTGAGCACCACCGAGATGCGGGTCTTCCTGGGTGGGCTTCCCCTGGACGCACTCTTCGACGGCGGACCCGCGCCGAAGAAGGGCTCGTTCGACGGCTACGCCTGAGCCTCGGCCCCCGCCCCGGCGCACCGGTTCGCCGGGGTGCACCAGACACGGGGTCCCCGCGTCCCGCATACTTGTAGGCCGTTGCCGCCAGGCCGACCCTCGGCCTCCCGGTGCGCCAGGTGCGGGAGGAGGTCTGTTCTGGCACACGCCGACCTTCGCCGCGAGATCACGGCCGAGCAGACCTATGTCGACCGGCTCTACGCCCATCTCGACGCCCTGCGCGAGCGCACCACCGCCTCGCTCGAGCAGGTCCGCCGGGCACCGGTCGTACCCACCCCGGCCGGGCGGGCCGAGCGTGACGCCTTCGACGCGCTGCACACCGCACGCCTTCGTCAGCTCGGCTCGGTCGAGGACCGGCTCACCTTCGGCCGGCTGGACCTGACCGGCGGCGACCATCGCTACATCGGCCGGATCGGCCTGTCCGACGACGACCGCCGCCAGCTGCTGATCGACTGGCGGGCACCGGCGGCGGCGGCCTTCTACCAGGCCACCGCGGCGGCCCCCCGGGACGTGATCCGCCGCCGGCACATCGGGCTGCACGGCCGCACCGTCTCCTCCCTGGACGACGAGGTGCTGGACGCCGACGAACTGGCCCGCGCCGCGGCGTCCGGCAACCGCGACCTGGCCACCGTGACCGGGGAGGGCGCGCTGATGTCCGCGCTGAACGCCCGCCGCACGGGCCGGATGCGCGACATCGTGGAGACCCTGCAGGCCGAGCAGGACCGCGTGGTGCGCGCCGACCTGGCCGGGCTGCTCGTGGTCCAGGGCGGGCCGGGCACCGGCAAGACCGCGGTCGCCCTGCACCGCGCCGCGTATCTGCTCTACACCCACCGCGATCGGATCGCACGCAGCGGCGTCCTCGTGGTCGGGCCGACCCCGGTGTTCCTGCGCTACATCGAGCAGGTGCTGCCCTCGCTCGGCGAGACCGGGGTCGTGCTGCTCACCCCCGGCCAGCTGTTCCCCGACGTCGACGCCACGGCGCGCGATCGCCCCGAGGTGGCGGTGCTCAAGGGCGATCCGCGGATGGCCAACGTGATCAAGGCGGCGGTGCGCCGCCGGGAGCGGTTGCTCACCGAGCCGGTGACGATCGTCGTGGACGGCGACGCGGTGGAGCTGCGGCCGCGGCTGGTCGCGGAGGCGCGTGGGAGGGCCCGCCAGGCCGGCCGCCCGCACAACGACGCCCGGACGACCTTCGTGCGGCTGGTGCTCGACGACCTGGCCGATCAACTGGCCGAACGCCGGGCGCTGCAGTCCCAGGACGACGAGCGCGGAGCCCTGCTGGCCGAGCTGCGAGACTCCCGCGACGTGCGCCGCGAGATCAACCTGCTCTGGATGCCGCTCACCGCAACGGGTCTGGTGAGCGATCTGCTGACCAAGCCGGCCAAGCTGGCGGAGGCGGCGGGCGGGGTGATGAATCCGGCGCAGCAGCGCCTGCTGCTGCGCGAGCCCGGCTCACCGTGGACGATCTCGGATGTCCCGCTGCTCGACGAGGCCGCCGAGCTGATCGGGGCGGACGTCGCGGCGATGGCTGCCGACCGGGCCTCCGCGGCACGGGCGGCGGCCGAACGGGCCGAGGCATTGACGTTCGCGCGCAAGGTGTTGCGTGAATCGGGCGAGGCCGCGGCGATGATGACCCCGGACATGCTGGTGGATCGGTTCGCCGATTCCGGGCCCGCCCGCTCGGTCGCCGAACGGGCCACCGAGGACCGGGCCTGGACCTTCGGCCACGCGGTGATCGATGAGGCCCAGGAGCTCTCGCCGATGCACTGGCGGCTGATCGCACGCAGGGTGCCGTCGCGGTCGATGACCGTGGTCGGCGACGTCGCGCAGACGG
This sequence comes from Kineosporiaceae bacterium, assembly GCA_049283855.1. Lineage (GTDB taxonomy): Bacteria > Actinomycetota > Actinomycetes > Actinomycetales > Kineosporiaceae > JADJPO01. The sequence goes on along the minus strand of JBAPWU010000596.1, from coordinate 1,274 downwards.
GGTCGGCGGCCGGAACCACCTCGTGGGAGTCCGTTCTCGAGCCCCTGGCCCCGGGCCGGTGGCGGGTCGAGGAGCTCACCGTCAACTACCGGACCCCGCGCCTGGTGATGGATCTGGCCACGGCACTGATGCACGCCCACGGCATCGACGTCGCCCCGGCCCGGACGGCACGTGACGGGGAGCACCCGCCGGCCGGGGTGCACGTGCCCTCCCGCGACCTGGCCGCGGTCGTGCAGGGCGTTGCCGCAGAACTGGTCTCGGGCGACACCGCCCTCGACGGAGGGCGGTTCGGGGTGGTGACCACCCGGGCCCTCGCCCAGGACCTGACCAAGGCCCTGCCCGACGCCCTCACGCCGGCCCTGGCCGAGCGGGTGGAGGTGTTCAGCGTGGACGACGTGAAGGGGCTCGAGTTCGACGGCGTGGTCGTGATCGACCCGGTGGCGATCATCGCCGAGTCCCCGCGCGGGGTGAACGATCTGTATGTGGCGCTGACCCGGCCCACCCAGCGGCTCGCCGTCGTCCACCACGGTCGCCTGCCCAAGGGCCTGCAGTCCCTGGACCGTCGGCGCGACGGCGCGCCCCAGGACACCCTCTTCTGAGCCGTCCCTGCCTGGTCCTCAGCCGAGCTGGTTGACGATCGCGGCGAACGCGCCCGGGAGGGCACGGGCGGCGGGAACGATGCCGCGCCGCAGGGCGGGCCGGCCGGCGACGGACAGCAGGCCGCCGGTGAGGATGCGGTAGCGCCGGGTCGTGCGTCGCCAGGCGGCGTCGTAGTCCTGCGGACGGTCGGCCACCAGGGCGGCGACCAGCTCGCGGGCGCAGGTCAGGCCCATCGAGATCCCTTCGCCGGTCAGCGCGTCCACGTATCCGGCGGCGTCACCGACGAGCAGGGTCCGCCCCCGCACCCGGGCCGCGACGTCCTGGCGCAGCGGACCGGCCCCGCGCACGTCCGAGGCCGGCTCCGCGCTGCGCAGCCGGCGGGTCAGCTCCGGGAACTCCTCGAGCCAGGCCTGGTAGGGCCGGCCTCCGGGGCAGAGCACGGCCACCCCGACCAGGTCGGGCGCGACCGGCGTGACGTAGGCCTCCGCGCTGCCCGCCCAGTACACCTCGACCAGCTCGGTCCACGGCGCGATCCGGTAGTGGCGGCGCAGGCCGTACCGCGGCCGATCCCGGCGCCGACCGGGCGCGTCGAGGGCCAGTGCCGCGCGGGTCGGGCTGTGCAGACCGTCGGCGGCGACGAACCAGCGGGCGCGCTCACCCGCACTGTGCACCAG
>JBAPWU010000595.1:0-3027 GCA_049283855.1 Kineosporiaceae bacterium | reverse complement strand
GAGCCCGCCGACGCCGCCCTCGCGAAGCCGCAGCAGCAGCGCGTTCACCGCGGCGCCGTCCGGCACGTCGGCGAGCGGGACCTGTCCGCGCAGGGCGGCCGTGCCCCAGGTGGCGAGGCTCACCGAGCGCGGCACGACCAGCACGACCGGCAGCCTACGTGCGCACGGGCCGCGGGCATCCCCTAGGGTTCGGCGCATGGCTGACGTGCTCGACCTGGTCGGGGTCAGCGTGGTCCGGAACGGCTCCCGCCTCCTGGACGACGTGACCTGGACCGTGCGGGACGGCGAGCGGTGGGTCGTCCTGGGGCCGAACGGGGCGGGCAAGACGACCCTGCTGCAGATCGCCGGAGCCCGGCTCCACCCCACCGAGGGCTCGGCCCGGGTGCTCGAGGAGCGGTTGGGTGCGGTCGATGTCTTCGAGCTCCGGCCGCGGATCGGGCTGTCCAGCGCTGCGTTCGCCGACTCCCTGCCCCCGCACGAACGGGTCGCCGACGTCGTGCTGACCGCCGCCTATGCCGTGGCGGGTCGCTGGCGCGAGGAGTACGACCAGGTCGACCACCGGCGCGGAGGCGACCTGCTGGGAGCCTTCGGCGTCGCTCAGCTCGCCGATCGGACCTACGGCACGCTGAGCGAGGGCGAGCGCAAGCGGGTGCAGCTGGCCCGGTCGCTGATGACCGACCCGGAGCTGCTGCTGCTCGACGAACCCGCCGCCGGTCTGGACCTGGGCGGGCGGGAGACGCTGGTCGCCGCTCTCGCCGAGCTCGCCGCCGACCCGAGGTCCCCGGTGATCGTTCTGGTCACCCATCACGTCGAGGAGATCCCTCCCGGCTTCACCCATGCGCTGCTCCTGCGCAGCGGCCGGGTGGTCGCCGCGGGTCCGCTGGACGACGTGATCACCGATCAGCACCTCAGCGCGGCCTTCGACGTGCCGCTCGGGGTGCACCGGTCGGGGAACCGATGGGCGGCCCGTATTCGTCTGGATGGTTGAGGGCTCGGGAAGGGTTGACCGTGGACTGGGCGCGTGACTCGCTGGGACTGATCTGGGTGGCGGTGGCCATCGTGGCCGGGATGGTCGAGATCTTCACCCTCGACCTGATCTTCCTGATGACGGCCGGCGGTGCCCTGGCCGCGGCCCTGACCGCCGTGCTGACCGACAGCGTCACGCTGTCGATCCTGGTGTTCGCGGTCTCCACCCTGGCCCTGCTGGTCGGCGCCAGGCCCCCGCTGCGCTCGTACATGCGGCGCAGCGTCCCGTCTGAACCTATGCACACCGACGCCCTGGTCGGGCGCCGGGCCGAGGTGGTGGCCGCGGTCGACGCCGAGTCCGGCCGGATCCGCCTCGGCGGCGAGCTCTGGAGTGCCCGGCTGGAGAACGGTCACCCGCCCATCGCTGCAGGCAACACTGTGTTCGTGGTGCGGATCGAGGGGGCCACGGCAGTGGTCCGGCTTCATCCCCCGCTGACCGACTAGCCGCACCATCGACAATCGAACTGGAGCCTGGTCATGGAACTGCCCGGCATCGCCGCCCTCGTCGTCCTCCTCCTCCTGGTGATCTTCGTTCTGGCCACCGCGTCCCGAGCGGTGCGGATCGTGCCCCAGGCCACCTCGGTGCTCGTGGAGCGGCTGGGCCGCTACTCGCGCACGCTGACCCCCGGCCTGCACTTCCTGGTTCCGTTCGTCGACCGGGCCCGGGCCGTGGTGGACCTGCGCGAGCAGGTGGTCACCTTCCCGCCCCAGCCGGTGATCACGTCGGACAACCTGGTGGTGAACATCGACACCGTGATCTACTTCCAGCCGACGGACCCCAAGGCAGCGGTGTACGAGATCGCCAACTACATCCTCGGCATCGAGCAGCTCACCGTCACCACGCTGCGCAACGTGATCGGCTCCCTCGACCTTGAGGAGACCCTGACCAGCCGGGACAACATCAACGCCCAGTTGCGCGGGGTGCTGGACGACGCGACCGGCCGATGGGGGATCAGGGTCAACCGGGTCGAGTTGAAGGCCATCGACCCGCCGCCCAGCGTGCAGGACTCGATGGAGAAGCAGATGCGCGCCGAGCGAGACCGCCGGGCCACGATCCTCAACGCCGAAGGCGTCAAGCAGTCCCAGATCCTCACCGCCGAGGGCGACAAGCAGTCGGCGATCCTGCGCGCCGAGGGGCAGGCGCAGGCCGCCATCCTGCGGGCCCAGGGTGAGGCCCGGGCCATCCAGCAGGTCTTCGACGCCATCCACCGGGGCAACCCGGATTCGAAACTCCTTGCCTACCAGTACCTTCAGATGCTCCCGCAGATCGCGAACAGCCCCTCGAACAAGGTCTGGATCGTGCCCACCGAGCTCACCCAGGCCCTGAAGGGCATCGGCAATGCCCTCGGTGGGGGCAGCGACGGCACCGGCACCTGGACCCCCGGTCCGATGGGCGACGAGGACCTGGGGGGTCTGGGCGCGACCAAGCTGGAGGACCCCAACGCCGCGCTGCGCCGGGCCCGCGCCGAGGCCGCCGACGCCGCGGCCGACGCCGAGAGAACCCGTCGGATGGCGCCGTCGGCACCGATGCCCACCCCGATGCCGTCGATGCCGCCGCAGACGCCGCCGGCGGCGCCGTTCACGCCGCCGGAGGAGCTGGGGTGAGTTCCACCGTCTCCGGGCCGGAGCGGGCGACCGTCGCGACGATCGCCCGCTCGGTGGAGAGCACCAGGTCCACGTACCACTGGGCGTGGTTGTAGGCGAGCAGGGCCTGCTGCACCCCCGCCGGGGTGGCATCCAGACCGCTGGCGCACAGGTACCGCGCTGCGGTGGGGATGGCGTCGGCGTAGTTCCAGGCGTCGGCCTTGCCGTCGTGGTCGCCGTCGATGCCGTACCGGGCGAACGTGGCCGGCATGAACTGCATCGGCCCGACCGCTCCGGCCGAGGACGGGCCGGAGTTGCGTCCGTGCCCGCTCTCCACCTGTCCCACCGCGGCCAGCAGCGTCCAGCGCAGGCCCGGGCAGCTCCCGGCGGCCTGCTGGTAGGCACGCTGGTAGGCCG
>JBAPWU010000594.1:0-3378 GCA_049283855.1 Kineosporiaceae bacterium | reverse complement strand
GCTGCGCCGCCGCCAGCCCATGGCGTCCGCCGCTCCCTCGCCCGACGCCCAGGACGCCGCCGTCGAGCGCAACCAGGACGCCGCCGTCGAGCGCTGAAGGCAACCATCGGGTCTGGTGCTGTGCATTGCCCCAGCTCCGGGGGCAATGCACAGCACTAGACTCGCCGGGCAACGCGCAGCACCCTGACGTAGAGGCCGAGGTGAGCAGTCGCCGCCACCCGACGCGCCGAAGACCTCGCCGGGCAACGCGCAGCACCCTGACCCCAGCGGGGCGCTCACCCCCGGAGGCCGCCCCCACTCGCCGAGCGGTCAGATGCGCGAAGCCAGCGCGCGCAGCAGCGCTGTCGCGGCGTCCCAGGCGGTCGGCTCCCCGGCGTCGGCCACGTCGTGGGCCAGGACCAGCACCTGGTCGCCGAGCGCATGCGCGCCGAGAACCGGGATCGGACGGCGCTCATGGGCTTCGGCGTCCGCCCCCAGATCGGCGAGCTGCTGCAGCACCGCGCGGACGTCGTCCAGAACGTGTGCAGCAGCCGCGGAGGAGCGCGCGGCCATCCGTGGCCCGACCACGCCGAGCCGGTCGGCCACCCGTTCGGCCTGCCGGATCAGGTCGGCCGCCTCGCTCACGGGCCGCCTCCCTCGCGGGCCGCACCGACCAGGGCCCGGAACAGCGCCGGGTCCACACCCTCCTCGGGGTGCCACTGGACGCCGACGCAGAACGGCAGGGTGGGGTCCTCGATCGCCTCCACCAGGCCGTCGGGCGCCCAGGCCGAGGCGATCAGGCCCTGCCCGAGAACGTCGACACCCTGGTGGTGGTAGGCGGGAACCCCGTCCACCTCCGTGCGGCCCAGCGCCGCGGCGAGGCGGCTGCCACCGGCCACGGTGACCGGGTGGGTGCCGTAGACCCCGGGGCCGGCCGAGCCGTCGTGGTTGCCCAGCACGTCCGGCAGGTGCTGGTGCAGGGTGCCGCCGCGGGCCACGTTGAGCAGCTGCATGCCGCGGCAGATGGCCAGCACCGGCAGGCCGGAGGTCACCGCCGCCGACAGCAGGTCCAGCTCCGCCGCGTCGCGCAGCGGCTGGGCCGGCTGGGTGTTCGGCCCCGCCTCCTGGCCGTAGCGGGCCGGCTCGACGTCCGGCCCGCCGGCGAGGAGCAGCCCGTCCAGCCGGGACAGCACACCGGCGATCAGTCCCGGCAGCGGCGGCAGCAGCACCGGGATCCCCCCGGCCGCCGCCACGGCGTCGACGTAGGCCCGCGGCAGCAGCACCGCGTCGGCGTCCCACACCCCCCACCGGGCGGGCACCGCGTAGGCGCTCAACCCGATGACGGGGGCCCGGGGATGATCACAGGGGCGTGACATACGCGCCCGTGATCCCGCCGTCGACCAGGAAGTTGCTCGCCGTGATGAAGCTGGCGTCGTCGCTGGCCAGGAAGGCCACCGCGGCGGCCAGCTCCTCGGGCCGGGCGAACCGGCCCATCGGCACGTGCACCAGCCGGCGCTGCGCCCGCTCCTCGTCCTTGGCGAACAGCTCCATCAGCAGCGGGGTCGCCACCGGTCCGGGCGAGAGGGCGTTCACCCGGATGCCCTCACGGGCGAACTGGACGCCGAGCTCACGGGTCATCGCCAGCACGCCGCCCTTGCTCGCGGTGTAGCTGATCTGCGAGGTGGCCGCGGCCAGCGTCGCCACGAACGAGGCGGTGTTGATGATCGAGCCCTTGTTGCGCTGGAGCATGTGCGGCAGCACCGCCTTGCAGCCCAGGTAGACCGAGGTCAGGTTGACCTCCTGCACCCGGCGCCAGGCCTCCAGCCCGGTGGTCAGGATCGAGTCGTCGTCCGGGGGCGAGATGCCGGCGTTGTGGAAGGCGACGTCGACCTGGCCGTAGGCCTCGACGGTGAGCGCGTACATCCGCTCGTTGTCCTCGGGGCTGGTCACGTCGACCTGGACGAACAGACCGCCCAACTCCTCGGCGAGCGCCTCGCCGGTCTCGGCGTTGACGTCGGCGATGACCACCGTGGCGCCCTCGGATGCGAGCCGGCGGGCGGTGGCGGCACCGATGCCGCTCCCGCCGCCGGTGATCACGGCGACGCGGTCTTCGAAGCGATTCACGGAACTCCTTCTCCTGCAGGGTGATCGGTCAGTCGGTGGCGATGAACACGTTCTTGACCTCGGTGAACGAGGCGAGCGCGTCGGGGCCGAGTTCACGGCCCAGCCCGGAGCGCTTGAAGCCGCCGAACGGGGTCCAGTAGCGCACCGAGGAGTGCGAGTTCACCGACAGGTTGCCCGCCTCGACCCCGCGGGCCACCCGCAGCGCCCGCCCGACGTCGCGGGTCCAGATCGACCCGGACAGGCCGTACTCGGTGTCGTTGGCCATCGCGATCGCGTCGGCCTCGTCGGTGAACGGCATCACGGCCACCACCGGCCCGAACACCTCCTCGCGCCAGACCCGGTCGCTCGCCGCGTGCGGCAGCACCACCGTCGGCGGGTACCAGAACCCCGGCCCGGACGGCGCCGCGCCGCGGAACGCGACGTCCACCGGCACCTCGGCGTCCTCGACGAAGGAGCGGACGGCGCTGCGCTGGCCCGCCGAGATCAGCGGGCCCATCTCGGCGTCCTCCTCGCCCGGCGGCCGGACCCTCACCCCCGTGACCGCGGGCTCGAGCAGTTCCAGGAAGCGGTCGTGGACCGAGCGCTCGACCAGGATCCGCGACCGGGCGCAGCAGTCCTGCCCGGCGTTGTCGAAGACCCCGTACGGGGCGGTCGCGGCCGCCTTCTCCAGGTCGGCGTCGGCGAAGACGATGTTGGCGCTCTTCCCGCCGAGTTCCAGGGTGAGCCGCTTGACCTGCTGCGCCGCCTGCGCGGCGACCCGGGTGCCGACCTCGGTCGAGCCGGTGAACACGATCTTGCGCACCAACGGGTTCTCGACGAACCGCTGCCCCACCACGCTGCCCTTGCCGGCCAGCACCTGGAACACCTCGGGCGGGATCCCCGCGTCGCGGGCCAGTTCACCGAGGCGGATCGCGGTCAGTGGGGTCAGCTCGGCCGGTTTGAGCACCACCGTGCAGCCCGCGGCGAGGGCCGGGGCGAACCCCCAGCCGGCGATCGGCATCGGGAAGTTCCAGGGCACGATCACCCCGACCACGCCGACCGGCTCGGCGAAGGTGACGTCCAGCCCGCCGGCCACCGGAATCTGGCGGCCGAACAACCGCTCCGGCGCCCCGGAGTAGTAGTTCAGGACATCGCGGACGTTGCCCGCCTCCCAGCGCGCGTTGCCGATCGTGTGGCCGGCGTTGGCCACCTCGAGCTGCGCGAGCTCCTCGAGGTGGGCGTCGACCACGTCGGAGAACCGGCGCAGCAGGCGCCCGCGGTCGGCCGGGCTGACCG
>JBAPWU010000593.1:0-3090 GCA_049283855.1 Kineosporiaceae bacterium | reverse complement strand
CGCGGCCTGCACCACCTGCGCCTGTCGCCGGCCAGCATCTGCGTCGTGCCGGACGGGTCGATCAAGCTCCTCGGCACCGCGATCGAGGCCGCTGCGACTGGGGTGGAGCAGGACGACGCCGCGGCGGCGAGCCGCTCTGACGCGATCGGCCTGGTCAGCCTCGTCTACGCGGGCCTGACCGGGCGCTGGCCCGGCGTCACCGACGGCCCCCTGGGCCCGGCCCCGCGGGTGACCGGTCGCGCCGTCCCGCCGTCCGAGCTGGTGTCCGCCGTTCCCGGCGATCTCGACACCCTGTGCACCGTGACCCTGAGCCCCAGGGACGACGACGGGCCCCGCACCCCCGGGGAACTGGCAGACCAGCTCTCGCCCTGGGCGCAGTCGGCTCCGCTGACCGACCCAGGTGGCCTGGAGGTGTCCGCCCCCGAACGGCCCCCGGTGATCCTTGACGGCGGCGCCGACTCCGCGGCGGCGCCGGTCCCCACGACGACCCCACGGCAGGGCGTCCCGCTGCCGGAGCCCGGGGACCCGCAGACGCAGCCGTTCGGTCTGCCTGCCGCCGCGATGGTGATCGCCGCGCCGTCTCCGCTTCCCGTGGCGGCGCGCGATCCCGCCGATGCGCGGGCGATGCCGGACGGCGAGCCGTTCGTGGTGCGCAGTGCCGCGTCACAGCCGCCCCTGGTGCATGCGCCGCCCTTCCCCCGGCCCAACGATCGCAGCCAGGGCCAGGCCCGGGGCACCGACCACGACCAGGCCTGGCCCACCCCGGCTCCGGCGGTCCGCACCGGCGTGGTCACGCCGCCGGGAACCCCGATCGCCACCCGCCGCGGCGACCTCGCCAACGAGATCCTCGGTGATCCGTCGGCGCGGGGAGTGCGCCGGCTCGATCCGGCGCCGCCACCGCCACTGAGCGGCCCCGCCCCGAGCGAGGGCGGCTGGGGTGGCGGGCGGGACGACGCACGGCTGGGTCCGTTCATGCCCCCGGTGCCGATCACGCGTCCCCCGGAGAGCCAGGCCAGGCTGGTTCTGGCGATCATCGGTGCCCTGGTGGTGCTGGGGCTGCTGCTGTCCATGCTCGCCCTGCGCGGCGTGTTCAATGCCGACCCGCTCACCCCGAAGACCGTTCCCTCCCTCGTGGTCGGGACCGGGGGCGTCGCCCCGTCGGCCGGCGCGATCGGAACGGCCCCAGGGGCACCGGCGGGCACCTCGGAGGTCGACATCGCCGGGGTCAAGGCGATCGATCCGATGGGTGATCAGACCGAGAACGGTGCGTCCGCCCCACGCGTGATCGACGGCGACAGCACCACCGAGTGGCGCTCCGAGCGCTACGACTCCCAGAGTTTCGGCGGCCTGGGCAAGACCGGGGTCGGCCTGGTGATCGATCTCGGCCAGAAGTCCGTGGTGAGCCAGGTGGTCGTGGAGCACCGGGGCACCGGCGGTACCCTGGAACTGCGGACGGCGACCGAGGCCACGTACGAGAGTTCGACGCTGCTCAGCAGCGTTCCGATGGAGGGCAGCCGGCTGGTGATCACCCTGAGTCAGCCCGTCGACACGCGCTATCTCGTTCTGTGGTTCACCAAGGTGACTCGGCAGTCCACCGGGGAGAACCGGCTGCGTGTCTTCGAGGTGTCGGTCCGGTAGGTTCCGTCCGTGAGCGGCAGCCACGCACCCCCCGCGTCGGCCGGGCCCGATGACCGATCGCTCCTGGCTGCCCACGCGAACGGCGACCCGGATGCCTTCACCGAGTTGGTCCACCGGCACCGCGACCGGTTGTGGGCCGTGGCCGTGCGCACCCTCGGCGATCGCGAGGATGCTGCCGACGCGCTGCAGGAGGCGCTGATCTCAGCCTTCCGCAATGCCGGCTCCTTCCGTGGCGACGCCGCGGTGACCACCTGGCTCCACCGGATCGTGGTCAATGCCTGCCTCGACCGGATCCGGCGACGCGCTGCGCGTCCTACCGTGCCCCTCGGCGAGCACGACCCGCCGACCCGCCGGGATGCGCTGGCTCAGGTCGACACCCGGCTCGCCGTCCGGGCCGCCCTGGGCGCCCTACCGGTGGAGCAGCGCGAGGCCCTGGTCCTGGTCGACCTGGAGGACCTGCCGGTGGTCGAGGCGGCCCGGCTGCTCGGCGTGCCCGAGGGGACGGTCAAGTCACGCTGCTCGCGCGGCCGGACGGCGCTCGCCGCTGCGCTGCGTGAGGGTGGCGGACCGGCCGAGCCGCAGGCAGGCACCCCCGAGAGTGGCCGCCCCGGGAACCACCGGGGCTCCCCGCGCGTCGCATCGGCGGACGACCAATCGAGGCGGCAGGGATGGTGAGAGACATGGCTGGGCGGCATCCGGCGCAGGATGTGCTCGCCGATCTGGCTGCCGAGGTGCTCGAGGAGCACCAGGCACGGGTGATCGAGGCGCACGTGATCGGCTGCGGCCGATGCGCCGACCTGCTGGCGGACGCCGAGCGGGTGCGGCAGTTGCTGCTCTCCGGGGATCCCGGGCCGATGCCCGCGCACGTATGGGACCGGATCGCGGGGGCGCTCACCGCCGCGGCCGCAGAGGCCACCGCCGGGTCTCCTCCCCCAACCTCGGTGGAGCCGCTCGCTCCCCCTGCGCCCGCCGTCCCGCAGACCACCGCGCATCCGCAGAACTGGATCACCCAGGAATGGCCGGCCGATGCCGGCTGGGTGCCCGAGCCTGAGCCGGACCAGGCCGTGGACGCTCCCACCGCTCAGTGGGAGCGGTTCATGGAGCACTCCTTCGACGCCGTGGTCGAGGATCGTCCGGCCGACGCGGACCGCCTGATCGCCGCTCCGATCCGGGTGGACGAACCGTCGGCGCGAGGTGAGGCGCATCCGTTCGGGCGGGGCTTCGAGCGGCCGATGCGCCGGTCCTCCGCGATGCGCTCGCGCCGGGATGTGCGTACCGAGAGCCGTGGCCACGCTGTGGTCCGCTACGCCAGGCCGCTGGGCATCGCGGCCGGGATCATCGCCCTGGCCGGGCTGGCGGGGGTTGCTGTGGTGAAGCTGCCCCTGGGTGGCGGGGCTGGCAACTCGACGGCGGCCGGGTCCGCGGTGGCCGGCTCCGCGGCAGCGGCCGGCC
>JBAPWU010000592.1:0-3566 GCA_049283855.1 Kineosporiaceae bacterium | reverse complement strand
CGCCTTCTGCGCGCGGGTGCCGACACCCGCGGACCTCCTGCCGGACCCGCAGCGCTGGGCCGCCCAGTTCGTCCAGGCAGCCGTCGAGGTGTCGGGCGGTTATCGCCCCGCCGGCCAGCTGATCCGCTGGACCAGCGACGAGGTCTACGCCACCGTGGCCCGGCGGGGCCGTCTCGCTGCACGCAGCGGGGCCCGAGCCGTGAGCCGGGGCGAGCGCGTCTCCTCGGCACGGGCCCGCGTGCACTCGGTGCGCATCTGCAGCCCGCGTGACGGCGTGGTCGAGGCCTGCGCCGTCGTCCGGGACCGGGAACGCACCCGTGCCGTGGCGCTGCGGATGGAAGGGCTGGACGGACGCTGGCGGGTCACCGCGCTCGAGATCGGCTAGCGACGCCGCCGCTTGCTCGCCCGTCGCTGGGCGCGGTTGACGCCCTGCTCGCCATCTGTCTGACCGGAGCCCTCCTCGTGCTCGTTGCTCTCGCCGCGCACCTCAACCCCGGCGTCGCCGTCCACGCTGGGCGCGCTGTACTGCAGCGCGGCCGAGCGCTGCGGGGTGACCAGGCCCTTGGCGACCAGGACCCCACCGGGAGCATCGGGGGCACCCACCTCGACCTCGGGCTGCTGCACCTGCACCTCGAGGTTGAACAGATAGCCGACCGACTCTTCCTTGATCGCCTCGGTCATCGCCTGGAACAGCAGGAATCCCTCCCGCTGGTACTCCACGAGCGGGTCGCGCTGGGCCATGGCCCGCAGCCCGATCCCTTCCTGCAGGTAGTCCATCTCGTAGAGGTGCTCGCGCCACTTGCGGTCGAGCACCGACAGAACGACGCGGCGCTCGAGCTCGCGCATCGACTCCGCGCCGAGCGCCTCCTCGCGCCGGTCGTAGGCCACCTGGGCGTCCGCGGTCAGCTCCCGGACCAGCATCTCGTGGGTGATCCCGTCGCGGCCGCCGGCCTCCTCGATCACCTCGTCCTGACTGATCCCGACCGGGTAGAGGGTTCGCAGGGCGGTCCAGAGCTTGTCCAGGTCCCAGTCCCCGGCCGCGCCGCCGCCGGTCTCGGCCTCGACATAGCCGGTCACCACGTCGTTGACGAAGTGACGCACCTGCTCGTGCAGATCGGCGCCCTCGAGCACCCTGCGCCGTTCTCCGTAGATCACCTCGCGCTGGCGGTTCAGCACATCGTCGTACTTCAGCACGTTCTTGCGGATCTCGAAGTTGCGCGCCTCGACCTGGCTCTGGGCGCTCGCGATCGATCGGGTGACCATCTTGTGCTCGATCGGCACGTCGTCCGGGATCTTCGCCGCGGTGAGGAAGGACTCGACCATGCCGGAGTTGAACAGGCGCATCAGGTCGTCGGTCAGGGAGAGGTAGAACCGGCTCTCCCCCGGGTCACCCTGACGGCCCGAGCGCCCGCGCAGCTGGTTGTCGATCCGGCGCGACTCGTGCCGTTCGGTGCCCAGCACGTACAGGCCGCCGAGCCCGACCACCTCCTCGTGTGAGGTGGCGACGCTGGCCTGGGCCGCTTCGAGTGCAGCCGGCCAGGCGGCCTCGTACTCCTCGGGGGACTCGACCGGGTCCAGTCCGCGCCCGGCCAACTCGGCCACGGCGAGGAACTCGGCGTTGCCGCCGAGCATGATGTCGGTGCCGCGCCCGGCCATGTTGGTGGCGACGGTGACCGAGCCCTTGCGCCCGGCCTGGGCGACGATCGTCGCCTCCCGCTCATGGTGCTTGGCATTGAGCACCTCGTGCGGCACCTCCCGCTCGATGAGCAGTTTGGACAGGTACTCGCTCTTCTCCACGCTCGTGGTGCCGACCAGCACCGGCTGCCCGGTGGAGTGCCGCTCGACCAGGTCCTCCACGACCGCGTCGAACTTGCACTCCTCGTTCTTGTAGATCAGATCCTGCTGGTCCACGCGCACCATCGGCTGGTTGGTCGGGATGGTCACCACGCCCAGCTTGTAGATCGACATGAACTCGGCGGCCTCGGTCTGGGCCGTGCCGGTCATCCCGGAGAGCTTGTCGTACATCCGGAAGTAGTTCTGCAGGGTGATCGTGGCCAGGGTCTGGTTCTCGCTCTGGATCTGCACGCCCTCCTTGGCCTCGATGGCCTGGTGCATGCCCTCGTTGTAGCGCCGGCCGGCGAGCAGCCGACCGGTGTGCTCGTCGACGATGAGCACCTCGCCGTCCATCACCACGTAGTCCTTGTCCCGCTTGAACAACTCCTTGGCCTTGACCGCGTTGTTCAGGAACCCCACCAGCGGCGTGTTCACGCTCTCGTAGAGGTTCTCGATCCCGAGGTAGTCCTCCACCCGGTCGATCCCCGACTCGAGGATCCCGACGGTGCGCTTCTTCTCGTCGACCTCGTAGTCGACGTCGCGGCGCAGCCGGGTGGCCATCTTCGCGAACTCCGAGTACCACTTCTGCGGCTGGTCGGAGGGGCCGGAGATGATCAGCGGCGTCCGGGCCTCGTCGATCAGGATCGAGTCGACCTCGTCGACGATCGCGAAGAAGTGCCCGCGCTGCACCATCTCCTCGGCCGACCAGGCCATGTTGTCGCGCAGGTAGTCGAACCCGAACTCGTTGTTGGTGCCGTAGGTGATGTCGGCGGCGTACTGCCTCCGGCGCTCCTCGGGCGTCATCTGGCCCATGATGCAGCCGACGTCGAGCCCCAGGAACCGGTAGATGCGCCCCATCAGCTCCGACTGGTACGAGGCCAGGTAGTCGTTGACCGTGATCACGTGGACGCCCTTGCCGGCCAGAGCGTTCAGGTAGGCCGGTGCGGTGGCGACCAGGGTCTTGCCCTCACCGGTCTTCATCTCGGCGATGTTGCCCTGGTGCAGCGCGGCGCCGCCCATCAGCTGCACGTCGAAGTGACGCTGGCCCAGAGTGCGCTTGGCCGCCTCGCGGACGGCGGCGAACGCCTCCGGCAGCAGCGCATCGAGGGCCTCCCCGTCGGCCACCCGGGACCGGAAGCTGTCCGTCTCGCCGCGCAGCTCGGCGTCGCTGAGCCGCACGAAGTCGTCCTCGAGCGCATTGACCTGCATGGCCAGGCCGTTCAGCCGCTTCAGGGTGCGGCCCTCGCCCATCCGCAGCATGCGCTCGACGATCTTCACCACAGCGATACTCCCAAGTCTTCTGATGCACGGCCCATGACGGGCACGACGAACGGGGCGGCCTGACGGTGCCCCCTCCCGTCATCGTAGACGCCTGACCGGGCCTCATGGCTCGCCCCGGCGGGGGGCGGTGCCTGCCAGGCTGACCGGGTGCACATCCCCCCGTGGGCCCCGGTCCTGGCCGACTCCAGGGGCGCACCCACCATGGTCCTGCGCGGACACCGGCACGCCGACATCGACGCCGTCCTGGCCCAGTGCCAGGACCCGGCGTTCGAACGCTGGACCACCGTGCCCTGGCCCTACCTGCGCTCACACGCCGAGGAGTTCGTGGCCACCCGCGAGCAGGCGTGGACGGCGGGGCGCTATCTCGCGCTGGCGGTCGAGGTGGATGGCCGCTTCGCCGGGACCGTCGACGTCCGCCCGGACGGCACCGCCGCGGCCGAGGTGGGCTACGG
>JBAPWU010000591.1:0-8242 GCA_049283855.1 Kineosporiaceae bacterium | reverse complement strand
GTTCCCGCCCGGCCTGCCGCCGCGATGCATCGCCGTGCTCGCCACCGGGCTTCGGCTGCGGGCGCTGGTGGACCTGGCCCTGGCCGACGACGGGGGCGCGGTGAGCGGGTGGGAGGCCACCCGGCGGGCCGAGGTCCTGCGCCGGCTGGACGGCGTCGCCCGGCGTTCGGTCAGCGCAGCAGCCAGTGCCCAGCCGACCTGAACCGGGCGACGGCCCGGGCCTCGACGGCTGTCACCGCAGGACCGAGCGGTAGACCTCCACGGTGCGGTCGGCGATCGAGTCCCACGAGAAGTGCTCCTCGGCCCGGCGGCGGCCGGCCCGGCCCAGCTCGCGGGCCCGGGCGGGGTCGGACGTGACCTCGGTGAGCACCGCGGCCAGGTCGGCCACGTACTGCTCCGGATCCCGGGGCGTGCCGGTGCCGTCCTGCACCTGGTCGATCGGCACCAACCGCCCCGTGACCCCGTCGTCCACGACCTCGGGGATGCCCCCGGTCGCGGTGCCGACCACGGCCGCCTCACAGGCCATCGCCTCGAGGTTGACGATGCCCAACGGCTCGTAGACCGAGGGGCAGACGAAGGTGGTCGCCGCCGAGAGCACCTGACACAGCTCGTCCCGCGGCAGCATCCGCTCGATCCACACCACGCCGCTGCGCCTGGTCTGCAGCTCGGCGACCAGACCGCTGACCTCGGCCATGATCTCCTTGGTGTCCGGCGCCCCGGCACAGAGCACCAGCTGGACCTCCTCGGGCAGCCGCTGAGCGGCCCGCAGCAGGTAGGGAAGGCCCTTCTGCCGGGTGATCCGGCCGACGAAGACCACACTCGGCCGGTCCGGGTCGATGCCCGCCGCCCGCACGGCGTCCGGGTTCTCGTCGCGGTGCCACCCGGACAGGTCGATCCCGTTGTGCACCACCTGCACCCGGTCCGGGTCGACGTCGGGGTAGCTGCGCAGGATGTCCTCGCGCATCCCGGCGCTCACCGCGATCACCGCGGCGGCGCCGTGGTAGGCGGTCCGTTCGGCCCAGGAGGACAGGGCGTACCCGCCGCCGAGCTGTTCGGCCTTCCACGGCCGCAGCGGCTCGAGGCTGTGTGCCGACAGCACGTGCGGCACGTCGTGCAGCAGCCCGGCCAGGTGACCGGCGAGATTGGCGTACCAGGTGTGCGAATGCACGATGTCGGCTCCGGCACAGTCGCCCGCGATCCGCAGGTCGACCCCGAAGACCCGTAACGCCGCGTTGGCCTCGGCCAGCTCGGGCAGGTCGGGATACCCGGTCACCCCGGGCTCGTCGCGGGGCCTGCCGAAGGCCCGCACCCGCACGTCGACGCGGCTCCGCAGCACCGCGGCGAGGTTCTCCACATGGACTCCGGCCCCGCCGTACACGTCGGGCGGGTATTCCCTGGTCAACAGATCGATACGCACGGCCATCACCGTAGTGCGACACCCCCTGGACGCCATAGGGTCTGAGGCATGGCGAGTCCGAAGGTTATGGGAATCGTCCTCGCAGGTGGCGAGGGCAAACGGCTGATGCCCTTGACGGCGGACCGGGCCAAGCCCGCGGTCCCGTTCGGCGGCGTGTACCGGCTGGTCGACTTCGCGCTGAGCAACCTGATCAACGCGCGCTATCTGCGGATCGTGGTGCTCACCCAGTACAAGTCGCACAGCCTCGACCGACACATCTCCCAGGCGTGGCGGCTGTCGAGCCTGCTCGGCAACTACATCGCCCCCGTGCCCGCCCAGCAGCGGGTGGGCAAGCGGTGGTACCTGGGCAGTGCCGATGCCATCTTCCAGAGCCTCAACCTGGTGCGCGACGAGAAGCCCGACATCATCGTGGTGGTGGGCGCCGACCACGTGTACCGGATGGACTTCGCCCAGATGGTGGATTCGCACATCCAGTCCGGCGCCCGGTGCACCGTGGCCGCGATCCGGCAGCCGATCACGATGGCCGACCAGTTCGGGGTGATCCAGACCTCCGCGGACGACCCGCGCCGGATCACCGACTTCCTGGAGAAGCCGACCAACCCGGTCGGCCTGGCGGAGGCCCCCGACCAGGTCCTGGCCTCGATGGGCAACTACGTCTTCGACGCCGACGCCCTGGTCGAGTCGGTCACCGCCGACGCCGACCTGGACAGCTCCCGGCACGACATGGGCGGCGACATCGTGCCCGCCTTCGTGGCCCGCAACGAGGCGTGCGTCTACGACTTCATCGAGAACGAGGTGCCCGGGTCGACCGCGCGCGATCGCTCCTACTGGCGGGACGTCGGGAGCCTCGACGCCTACTTCGACGCCCAGATGGACCTGGTCTCCGTGCACCCGGTGTTCAACCTCTACAACTACGAGTGGCCGATCTACACCCACCTCGGCCCGTGGCCGCCGGCCAAGTTCGTGCACGGCTGGCACGGCCGGATCGGGCATGCCGTGAACTCGATCGTCTCCCCCGGCTGTGTGGTCTCCGGCGCGCTGGTGGAGAACTCGGTGCTCTCCCCGAACGTGGGGGTGCACTCCTGGGCCACGGTGAGCGACGCCGTCCTGATGGACAACGTGGAGATCGGCCGGCATGCCGTGGTGCGCCGGGCGATCCTGGACAAGAACGTCATCGTGTCCGAGGGCGCCCGGATCGGGATGGACCCGCAGGAGGACCGTGACCGCGGCTTCACCGTGACCGAGTCCGGGATCACGGTCGTGGACAAAGGCGTGACGGTGATCGCATGAACCGGCCGGTGCGGGTCGGGGTGCAGATCCAGCCGCAGCACGCGGAGTACGCGGAGATCCGCCGGTGCGTGGCAGCCGCCGAGGAGGCCGGGGTCGATGTGGTCTTCAACTGGGACCACTTCTTCCCGCTCTACGGTGAGCCGGACGGCGCGCACTTCGAATGCTGGACCATGCTCGGCGCCTGGGCGGAGGCGACCTCCCGGGTCCAGATCGGTGCGCTGGTGACCTGCAACAGCTACCGCAACCCCGAGCTGCTCGCCGACATGGCCCGCACCGTGGACCACATCAGCGCCGGCCGGCTGATCCTGGGCATCGGGGCCGGCTGGTTCGAGCGGGACTACGACGAGTACGGCTACGACTTCGGCACGCCCGGGTCGCGGCTGGCCGACCTGGAGCGGGCGCTGCCGAGGATCGAGCGTCGCTGGGCCGCGCTCAACCCACCGCCCACCCGCAGCATCCCGGTGCTGATCGGCGGGGGCGGAGAACGGAAGACACTGCGCTACACCGCCCGTCACGCCGACATCTGGCACGGGTTCGGCGACGCCGCGACCATCGCCCGCAAGGGGGCCATCCTCGACGAGTGGTGTGCCACCGAGGGCCGGGACCCGGCCGACATCGAACGCTCCACCGCGGTCCAGGAGGGGCCGGAGGACGTGGGCCAGGGGCTGCTGGACGCCGGGGTCACCCTGGTGACGGTCGGGCTCAGCGGGCCGAGGTACGACCTGGCGAAGGTGAGCGACTGGCTCACCTGGCGGGACGAGGTCAACGCCTCCCGGTGAGGCACGGGGTGGCGGCGTGAGCGCGCTCGAGGACATCCGCAGGGATCTGGCCGAGGCCGGCGACGTGGACCGGGCTGCTGGGCTGCGGCGCTACCTGCAGATGGGCCCCGGCGGCTACGGCGAGGGCGACGACGTGCTCGGCGTGCCCGTGCCGGTGCAGCGCGCGATCGCCCGGCGACACTGGCGCCGGCTCTCGCTGCCGGAGGCCGGAGCCCTGCTCGACGACGGTCTGCACGAGGAACGGCTCACCGCGATCTTCGTGCTGGTGCAGCGGTTCCGGACCGGCGACGAGCACGAGCAGCAGGCGGTCTTCGACCTGGTCCTGGCCCACACCGCCGGCATCGACAACTGGGACCTGGTCGACTCCGTGGCGCCCTATGTCGTGGGGCCGTGGCTGATCGGGCGGGACCGGTCGGTGCTCGATCGGCTCGCCGGATCGGAGTCGGTGTGGGAGCGGCGGATGGCCGTGCTGGCCACCTCCGCCTTCATCCGGGTCGGCGACTTCACCTGGACGTTCCGGCTCGCCGAGCGCCTGCTGGGCGACCCCCACGACCTGATCCACAAGGCGGTGGGCTGGATGCTGCGCGAGGTCGGTGCGCGTGACCGGGCCGCCGAGGAGTCGTTCCTGGCCCGGAACTACCCGGTGATGCCCCGGGTGATGCTGCGCTCTGCGATCGAGAGGTTCGAGCCCGACCTTCGCCGGCGCTACCTGCGCGGCGAGGTGTGACCGGTCTCAGGCGCGGGGGACGGCGAACGTCTCCAGGACCGCTCCGCCGAGGGCGAGGTCGCGCCAGCCTCCCGCGAGCCGGAGCACGGCGATCGCACCGGTGGGGAACTTGGCGCTCACCCGGGCCAGCGACGTCGGGTCGGACCCCGCGCCGGCGAGCAGCAACGTGGTCGAGGACAGCGTCGGCTCGTGGCCGATCATCACCAGGGTGTGCACGCCGTCGTCGCAGGAGCGCGCCAGCTCGATCACCTCGGCACTGGTGGCCCCGTACAGCCGCGGCTCGAGCCGCACCGGTGGCGGGTCGAGGATCCCGGCCGCGACGATCTCCCACGTGTGCCGGGCCCGTTGGGCATCCGAGCAGATCACCAGGTCGGGGTGGGGTCCCTCGCCCACGAACCAGGCGCCCACGGCCTGCGCGTTGCGCCGCCCCTTCCCGGCCAGCGGGCGGTCATGATCGGGAACGCCGTAGGGGTAGGCGGACTTGGCATGCCGCACCAGCACGAGACGGTGGTGCGGCGCGCCGACGGTCATGGGGAGCATCTTGCCCCTATCCACCTGGTTACGCGCTAGCCAACGGCGTGGAAACCTCCGTCGACATGCAGGATCTCGCCGGTCGTGGCCGGGAACCAGTCGGAGAGCAACGCCACGCAGGCCTGAGCAGTGGGGGTGGGGTCGTTGATGTCCCAGCCCAGCGGGGAGCGCTCCGGCCAGGACTCCTCGAAGGTGCGGAAGCCGGGGATCGACCTGGCCGCCATCGTGCGCAGCGGGCCGGCCGCGACCAGGTTGACCCGGATCCGGTGCGGGCCGAGGTCACGGGCCAGGTAGCGCGAGGTGGACTCGAACGCCGCCTTGGCCACGCCCATCCAGTCGTACACCGGCCAGGCCCGCGATGCGTCGAAGGTCAGCCCGACCACGCTCCCGCCGCCGTCCATCAGCGGCAGCGCGGCGACTGCCAGGGCCTTGAGGGAGAACGCGGAGACGTGCACCGCGGTGGCCACATCCTCCCAGGGGCAGTCCAGGAAGCCGCCGCCCAGGGCGGACTGCGGGGCATAGCCGATCGAGTGCAGCACGCCGTCCAGGCCGTCGACGTGCTCGCGCACCGCACCGGCCAGGCCGTCCAGGTCGGCCTGGGCGGTGACGTCGAGTTCGACCACGGGCGCGGGGCGGGGCAGTCGCCGGCTCACCGTCTGAGTGATCTTCATCTGCCGGCCGAACGAGGTGAGCACGATCTGGGCTCCCTCCTGCTGGGCCAACCGGGCCACGTGGAAGGCGATGGAGGAATCGGTCAGCACCCCCGTGACCAGGATCCGCTTGCCGTCGAGCAGTGCCATCTGGTGGACTCCGTCTTCTCGATCGTGCCTGTTGGTCTCGCGTGCTCGGCGCCGGTCAGTGACCCATGCCCAGTCCGCCGTCCACCGGGAGCACCGCCCCGTTGACGTACCCGGCCGCGTCCGAGGCCAGGAACCGGACGGCGTGCGCCACCTCGTCGGTGGTGCCGAACCGTGCCGCCGGGATCAGCGCGACGTAGGCCTCGCGGCGTTCGGGCGGCAGCGCCGCCGTCATGTCCGTCTCCACGAAGCCCGGCGCCACCACGTTGGCGGTGATCCCGCGCCCGCCCAGCTCGCGGGCCACCGATCGGGCGATCCCCACCAGTCCGGCCTTGCTCGCCGCGTAGTTCACCTGCCCCTGGCCGCCGTAGAGCCCGACCACGCTGGAGATCAGCACGATCCGTCCCCGGCGCATCCGGACCATACCCATCGCCGCCCGCCGCGCGCAGCGGAAGGCCCCGGCGAGGTTGGTGTCGACCACTGCGTCCCAGTCGTCGTCGCTCATCCTCAGGATGAGTTGATCCCGGGTGATGCCGGCGTTGGCGACCAGCACCTCCACCGGGCCCTGGGCCTTCTCGACCTCGGTGAAGGCGGCGTTCACCGAGGCGGTGTCGGTCACGTCGCACCGCACCCCGAGCAGACCGTCGGGCGGCTCCCCCGACCGGTAGGTGACCGCGACGGCGTCGCCGTCCGCAGCCAGAGCGCGCGCGATCGCCAGGCCGATGCCGCGGTTTCCCCCTGTGACCAGGACGCTGCGTGCCATCTCGTCTCCCATCCGTGCCGGCGGGTTCGCCCCGGTGACCGGCGTCAGGATACGGTCCGCGCATGCGCGCGGTGCAGATCACGAGATTCGGCGGGCCGGAAGTGCTCACCCTCGCGGAGGTGGACGAGCCCCGACCGGACGGCGACCTGGTGCTGATCGACGTCGACAGCGCCGGGGTCAACTACGCCGACACCCACCAGAGCGAGAACACCTACCTGGCCCCGCAGAGCCTGCCCCTGATCCCGGGCGCCGAGGTGGTCGGCCTCGCCCGCACCGGGGAGCACGCCGGCCGGAGGGTGGTCGCCCTGGTCGACGGACACGGCGGCTACGCCGAGCGGGCCCTCGCCCACCCGGCCACCGTCTGGCCGGTGCCCGAGGACATCACCGACGGCGCCGCCCTGGCCCTGGTGCTGCAGGGAACCACCGCCTGGCACCTGCTGCGTACCTGTTCGTCGCTGGTGGCCGGCGAGAGCGTGGTGGTGCACGCCGCGGCCGGTGGCGTCGGGTCCCTCGCCGTGCAGCTCGCCCGGCAGTGGGGTGCCGGCCGGGTGATCGCGGTCGCCTCCTCGCCCGCCAAGCGCGATCGAGCGCTCGAGCTCGGCGCGCACGTGGCCGTCGATCTGTCGGGCACGACCCAGGCGATCGAGGTACGCCACGCTCTGGTCGAGGCCAACGGCGGTGCGCCGGTCGACGTCGTCCTGGAGATGACCGGCGGGCACGTCTTCGACGGATCCCTGGCGGCGCTGGCACCGATGGGCCGCCTGGTGGTGTTCGGGATGGCCTCGCGGACGCCGCCCAGCCTGATCGATCCGCGGCTGCTGGTCTCCACGTCCCGATCGGTGATCGGCTTCTGGCTGGTCCATGCGGTGCACCGCCCGGGCGGTCTCGGCCCGGCGATGGAGGAGCTGTTCTCGCTGGTCCGCACCGGCCGTCTGCGCCCGGTGATCGGCGGCATCTACCCCCTGGACGAGGCCTGCCGCGCGCACGAGGACCTGCGGGCGCGTCGGAGTGTCGGAAAGCTCGTGATCCAGGTGAGCCGACCCGCCGATTGAGGCTTACGGTGGTGGCATGGCACGACGGGCGCGGGGCGACGACGGGGTGCACAGCATCACGCACGCCAAGCGTTCGCACAGCGACGACCTCGACCACCGGGTCACCCGTTACCTGATCTCGATGGCCGTGCGCACCCTCTGCCTGATCCTGGTGATCGTGATCCCCGGCCCGCTGCGCTGGGCCTTCGCGGCGGGCGCGGTGTTCCTGCCCTACGTCGCCGTGGTGATGGCCAACGCCGGGTACACCCGGCGTGTGGTGCGCCCGCCGACCGTCGTCGTCCCGGGGCCTGCGCGAGGCGCGGTCGAGGCGGCACCGGACGTCGCGCCCTGATCGACAGATGACCGATCTGTGCATCGCCGGATGGCATAATGTCCGTGCGTGCCCCGTCCCCCCCGTCGGGGTGCGCCGTAGGAAGGACGCCGGGTGGCACCCCCCCGTGGCTGCCCGGCGTCCGCCCCTTCCTCCCCCTGTGCACCGGCCGGCCCGATGAGCCGCCGCGACCTGCTCGCCGCGCTGCGGCTGCTGACCGAACGGGGTTGGGCCCTGGGCCTGCTCGGCGTCGTGGCCCTGTCCGTCGCGTTCGTCCAGCTCGGTCAGTGGCAGCACCACCGCTACCAGGCCAAGGTGCTGCGCAACGTCAGGATCGACACCAACTACACGGCCACCGCGGTGCCCCTCGAGGAGGTCCTCTCCTCGCCGTCGCAGCCCCTGCCGGGCGCGCAGCAGTGGCGACCGGTGATCATTTCGGGCACCTACGAGCCCTCCGGGCAGCTGGTCGTGCGGAACCGGTCCTTCGGCCGGGAGTCGGGGTTCGAGGTCCTCGTGCCGTTGCGGCGCAGCGACGGTTCCGTCGTGGTGATCGACCGTGGCTGGGTGCCCCTGGGC
>JBAPWU010000590.1:0-2938 GCA_049283855.1 Kineosporiaceae bacterium | reverse complement strand
GGGCCCTGGTCGAGGCGGGGCTGTCGGTGGAGCGGGTCGCGCCGCGGCGGGGTCTCGAGGAGGCCTTCCTGGCGCTGGTGGGGGAGAGCTGATGCCTGCACGGGGACACCATCTCGGGCTGGACGCTGCCGGCGAGCCGCTCGGTCACGGCGGGGACGGCGCCGTGCTCGGTTACCGCGGCGCGGCCACGCTGCCGCTGCGGGTGGAGGTGCGCCGTCAGCTCCGGCGGCGCCGGACCCAGATCACCCTCGGGCTGCTGATCGTGCTGCCGTTCCTGCTGGTGGCCGCGTTCCTGCTCGGCGACGACTCCCCGGGGGGCGGGGCCCCGGGGCTGGTGAACGTGGCCACCCAGGGCGCGGCCAACTTCACCCTGTTCGTGCTCTTCGCCGCCACGGGGTTCCTGCTGGTGGTGGTGTTCGCGCTGTTCGCCGGGGACACCGTGGCCAGCGAGGCCAGCTGGTCGAGCCTGCGCTACCTGCTCGCCGCGCCGGTGCCGCGCGGGGTGCTGCTGCGGCGCAAGCTGGTGGTGGCGCTGGGATTCTCGCTGTTCGCGCTGGTGCTGCTGCCGGTCGTCGCCTACCTGGCCGGCGGGTTGTTCTTCGGCTGGGCCCCGATCCGCACGCCGCTGGGAACCACGATCGGCGGCCTCGACGCGATCGGCCGGCTCGCCCTGGCCGTGGTCTACCTGGGGCTGACCCTGGTGTTCGTCTCGGCGCTGGCCTTCCTGCTCGGGGTGTGGACCGACGCCCCGCTGGGCGCCGTCGGCGGCGCGGTGATGCTCGTGATCGTCTCGAACATCCTGGACGCGGTGACCGCGCTGGACCCGTGGCGCGTGGTGCTGCCCACGCACTACTCCTATGCCTGGCTGGACCTGCTGGCCCCCGAGATCGCCTGGGACCAGATGGCCCGCGGCGTGCTGTGGTCGCTGAGCTACGCCCTGGTGCTGCTGGTGGCCTCCTGGTGGCACTTCACCCGCAAGGACATCACCAGCTGACCCGACCCTGCCCTCACCTCCCGCCCCTCCCTCACCTGCGACCCCTGACCTGCGACCCCTCACCTGCGACCCCTCCCTCACCTGCGACCCCTCCCTCACCTGCGACCCCTCCCTCCCCGCGCGCCCCCTCCTCCCCAGGTCACCGCGGCGAGTGGTCGATTCAGCCCCGTTTCCTGCTCCGAAACGGGGCGGAAATGACCACTCGCCGTGGTCGGTGCGGTCACCTCGGTGCGGTCGGCTCGGTGCGGTTCACAGGGGAGCGCCGGCCTCGCGGAGGGCCTCCCGCATTCGGCCCACGGCCGCCCCGTACCCGCGGAAGAGGTCATAGGCGGTGAACAGCCGCAGGTCCCATCCGATCTCCCCCATGCGCTCCAGACGGGAGATGTCCTGACGACGACGCCAGTTGCTGGCCCGCCCGGCCGCGACCTGATCGTCGCTGTCCCACGAGAAGTGGTGTTCGCCGTCGTAGTCGGCGGCGACCCTCCATCGGGGCCAGGACAGGTCGGGCCTGTGCACGCGCAATCCGTCGGCGTCGTACACCCACCGGTTGACCTCGGGTGCCGGCAGGCCGGCTCCGGCGAACAGCAGGCGCAGCCGGGTCTCGGTCGGAGCGTCCACCCGGTCCGAGCTCGAGGCGAGTGCCTGCCTGAGGACGTGGGCCCCGCGGCGTCCGCCCCAGGCGTGGAGCCGGTCGGCCAACCGGGCGGCGCCGTCGCGCTCGAAGCGGCGCCGGATGGCGTCGGCCAGGACGACGAGCTCGAGCGGGTCGAGGCCAGCCGCGCCCAGGTCGCACCAGGTCCGTTCCGGGGACGTCACCCGCAGGCCACGATGCCGGACGACGTCCCCGGGCAGCCACGTGACCCGGTGCCCACGCACTCCGCGGAACCGTGGCCGGGCCGTGCCGGCAGGCACGCTGACCTGGAGGGCGTCCTCGTCGGTGGGGCGGGCAGGGGCGCCGGTGAGGTCGAGACCCGCGACACGCATCGGGGTCGGCCAGCCGCCGAGGCGGACGGCGGTGCCGTGCGAGAAGGCGGCGAGGTCGGGCAGGGCGAGCTGGGCCGCCCGGCACCGGTCGAGCAGAGTGTCCGGTGCATCGGCCAGGACCCTGACCCCGGGCGCAGCGGTGCGGAACCGGGCGCCGTCCGCCACCTTGCGGCTCACGCCGAGGTGATGCGCCTGGTCGAGGGTGAAGGGTCCGTTCCGCAGTTCCGGCGGGAGATCGCGCACGAGGGCACCTTGCCCGATCGGGTCGTGGCCCTCCGGAGTTGTCCACAGGGCGCCCGACTGGTCGATTCCGCCCCGTTTCCCGGGCCGAAACGGGGCTAAATCGACCACTCGGCCGGGGTGCGGGGGTGCCGGGGTGCGGGGGCGCGGGTGTGGGGTCAGGGGGAGGGGGCGGGGGTGCCTGGGCCGAAGGCGGCCTCGTAGAGGGCCTCGCCGTCGGCGCTCCAGGGGCCGGAGGGGTCACAGACGTGCAGGGCCCCGCCAGTGGCCACGAGCAGGACCCGTTGCCCGACCGCGAGCTCGGGGGTGTAGAGAATGCCGGGAGCCTGGTCCGCCGGCCGGTTCACGATCACCCGCGTCCGGCCTGAGCCACCGCGGTACCAGCGGTCGACGTCCACGGTGGCGCTGGTCGCCGATGCCTCGCGCACGGTGCCGGCGAGGGCCAGTTCGGTAGCCTGACGCATCAGGGCAGGCTCGGGCCGCATGCACGATGTCGCCAGGTCCTGCGTGGCGTCGGTCAGGGTGATGGTGGCCATGGCGGATGCGAGGGCCGAGGCGGATGCGGGGGATGAGGTGGAGACCCCGCCCGTGGCGGGCGCGGGGGCCGAGGCGGGGACCGGGGTGCGCTGCACCCACCACACGCCACCGAGGACCAGGACCGCGAGCACGACCGCCGCCGCGCCGGCCGCCGCCGGTCCGAGCGCCCACCAGGAGCGTCCC